>JBAZHU010000030.1:0-11332 GCA_041652215.1 Methanoregula sp.
TGCCCTGCCCGGTCGGGATTCCCGCCGGGCCATCGGGGGGACCGTCATTGGTCTTGGTGTGGTAACAGTGCTTATCCCGACCGTCCTTATCGGTGTGTGCAGTGCGGCCAACGCTCCCTGCAGGATCGGTACGCTTCCCGCCCTGATCCTCCTTGGGGTACTGACGACAATCACCGGGATCTTCTTAGTGATTTCCCGGGATGATCCAAAGGCAAACGCGGAATAAACCACGATGATACGGCTGATTGCAAAGAATATCGCCAGCCGCCCCGTGAGAAACGGGGCGCTCTTTATTTGTTTTGCGTTTATCGCCGCAAGCCTCTTTGTGGGGCACGTGCTGATGGCAGGGGCGACCGCAAGCGTCCAGCAGGAACTCTCCCGGCTCGGCGCTGACATCGTTGTCGTCCCAGCGCAGTACACTTCGGAGAGCGAGGCAGTCCTCCTGCGCGGGGAGCCGTCCACCTTCTTTTTTGACCGTTCCGTCATTTACAAGGTCCAGAACGTGAGCGGGGTGGCACAGGCAGCCCCGCAGACCTATATCGCCACCCTGCCAGCCGACTGCTGTTCCTCGCTTGTCCAGTTGATCGCGATCGATCCCGATAAGGACTTCACGATCGCTCCCTGGCTTTCTGAGCACCAGCAAAAGCCACTCGGGAAAGATGAGATCATCCTCGGGAGCGGTCTTGTCGGGAAGATCGGATCTGCCCAGTACTATTATGGGCATGCGTTTGTTGTAGCCGGGCGGCTCGAACCGACCGGGACCGGTATCGATTATTCCGTCTTTCTCAGGGAAGAGGACGCACGGGTGATGGCAAAGGATTCCGCCACCGCTGCGGAGGAGACGCTTGTCCTTCCCGAGAACAATATCTCGGCTGTACTTGTACGGGTGCAGGACCCGGCACAGGCAGCAGAGGTTGCGGAACGTATCACCGATCAGGTGCCCGGTGTCAGGGTTCTCACTCCGCAGTCCCTGGTTAGCACGGTTGCCACGCAGCTGGACGCAACCGTGAAGCTGCTGGACCTTGCGACGTTCGTGGCAATTCTTGTATCGCTGCCCCTGATTGCGATCATCTCGCTTATGGTGGCAAACGAACGCATGCGGGAGATCGGCATCCTCCGCGCCCTCGGGGCAACAAAGAAGACAATCTTTTCCCTGATCTTCGGGGAATCTTTAGTGCTGGCACTTCTGGGGGGTATCACCGGTGTCCTTGTTTCCCTTGGCGGGCTCCTGCTCTTTGAGCAGTACATTGCGTTCTCCCTTGGGATCCCCTTAGCCCTCCCGGCGGCAGGAGCACTTGCCAGCCTCGCCCTGACCACGATCCTTGTGACTGCGGCCATCGGTGCTGCCGCGGCGGTCATCCCCGCCATCCATGCCGCACGGACAGAGCCGTACGAGGCCATACGGAGTGGCGAGCTGTGATCGAGGTATCCGGTCTCGTAAAGACCTACCCCGCCGCCGGGAAAGAGTACCGTCTTTTTGACGGTCTCTCGTTTGCCTGCAACAAGGGGGAGTTTGTCCTCATCACCGGCCGTTCGGGTTCGGGAAAGACCACGCTCTTAAACATCCTCGGGGGCCTGACCCGGCCCACCGCAGGGAACGTAAAGATCGGCGGCAGGGTGATCGACCGGATGGATGATGCCGAGTGTTCCGCGTTCAGATCAAAGACCATCGGGTTTGTCTTCCAGTTCCCGGGCCTGTTGTCTGCCCTCTCTGCAATCGAGAATGTCACCCTGCCCCGGACCCTTGCCGGGCTCCTGCCTGATACTGAGGCAGCCCGTGTCCTGCTCGACCGGGTGGGACTTTCCGGGAAGGCGGATGCCTCCCCGGCATACCTCTCGGGTGGCGAACTCAAACGGGTCGCTATTGCCCGGGCGCTCATAAACCGGCCGGCACTGATCCTTGCCGATGAACCCACGGCCGACCTTGACGCAGAGACCGAGCGCGAGGTCATGGAGCTCTTTGCCGGGATCCATGCAGCCGGGACAACGATGGTGATGGTGACGCACAACCCTGACCTTACCTCTTATGCTTCCCGGGTGCTGAAACTGGATAAGGGCATCCTGAGCGAAAAGACGCCCTGATACCCGTTTTTTGGGCCACACGACGGTGCGGCCGGCCACCCTCGCTCTTTTCCTCAAATATTCCTGGAATGTACCAAACCTGCCAACTTTTGCTTATATGTGACCTAATTAAAATTCCCCTGCTGAATATGCCTGATGTGGCAGGGTTAACTCCTGTCCGCAGGAAGCATAAATGACGCCAATGAAGTCAGAAGGTATGAAACAGAGTGGTGGTTGTCGTGAGACGGCCATGATGACTGCAGCAAAGTGTATGGACATGCGGATGGAGAAAGCGCTCTGCGATTTCCAGGCCGTTATGTCACAGTGCATGGCGCAGTGCATGACCGCTCACTCGATGAAATCCATGCCGATGAACGCATCCATGATGAAATCCATGAACGAGCTCATGATGATGACCCGATGCATGGATTCAAAGTACATGGATTCCTCCATGATGAAGTCCATGAACGAGCTCATGATGATGATGACCCGATGCATGGATTCCAGGTGCATGGACGCCTCCATGATGAAGTCCATGAGCGATCTTCAGATGATGATCTCCTGTCACATGGACTCCCTGTGTATGGATGCCAAATGCATGGGTTCTATGAGCATGGATTCCAAGTGCATGGACGCACCCATGATGAAGTCGATGAGCGATCTCCAGATGATGCTCATGAAATGCATGGCGCAGTGCATGGAGAGGGAGTGCCATGAAGTCCCGGATATGATGTCAGCGTGCACTGAATCCAGGATGAAGAAGGCTCTCTGCGACCTCCAGATGATGATCCCCCGCTGCATGTCCGAATGCATGAACGCCCGGTGCCCCGGACGCAAAGTCCCGGCAAATTGAAATTTCTGTTCTTTGCGAACGGAGCCGTAGAGATCCGCCCGGCCAGGAAGGGATCGCGGGCAAACCGATCCTGCCCCGTGCCGGCCGGGTTGCCGATCCGGCCGGTCCCGTCTCTTATGAGCGCCAAGAAAAAGCGAAAAACCGGGGATCCCTCACCGGCAGCACCCCGAATCTTCGGGGGGGCGGGAAGTCGCAGATATTGCCGCAAATTCCCGGAAACCCGCGAGTTTGCGCCAAGTATTGCTCGATTATCAGCGTATAAATCTGTTTTTTGCATTTGTATAACTACAGAAAAAACGACCCGGCCGGTACCCTACAGGGAGACGCTCCGATACCGTCCATTCTCCTGAAGCAATTACCAAAAATGTCGCAACAGACGGCAGCCTTCACAAAGGCTTGGCCAGACATGCCAGGGTTTTCAGGGTAAATGAACACTTGTACGACAATGCCAGTATCAGAATACCGGGTTATCCGCACATGACCCGGAGGGAGGCGGTTGTGCCGCCTTTCCTTTGAGTTTTCAAGCGTTATTTGCCCGGGAGGAGTTTTCATGGCAACCATCGATCTCAAGGACATCAGCATGGTGTACGGCCTGAACGGGACGAGCCATACTGCACTGGATACGGTCAGCGTTCACATCAGCGACGGGGATTTTATTGCGCTTATCGGCCCATCGGGATGCGGCAAGAGCACGATCATCGACATCGTGTCCGGTCTCAAAAAACCGACCGGGGGCGAGGTGCTTATCGACAACGTGCCGGTGACCGGCCCCGGGACGGACCGGGGAACGGTCTTCCAGGATTACTCGCTCTTTCCATGGATGACGGTGTTTGAGAATATCCGGTTTGCCCTTGAGCATACAGAAGGTGCAGCCCTAAAAGGAACAATCGACACCGATGCGCAGAAATATATCGATCTTGTCGGTCTCGGGAAGTTCCGGGACGCATACCCGAACACCCTCTCCGGCGGTATGAGGCAGCGGGTCTCGATCGCCCGTATGTTCTCCATGGACCCCAAGGTCTTTTTGATGGACGAACCCTTTGGCGCGCTGGACTCCCTCAACCGGATCTACATGCAGGACCTCCTGCTGCACCTCTGGGCGCAGGGCGAGAAGCAGAAGACGGTCCTCTTTGTCACCCACGATGTGGACGAGGCGCTCCTCCTCTCCGACCGGATCGCGGTCATGTCGCCGTCGCCGGGCAAGATAAAAGAGATCATTGACATCCCGTTTGCCCGGCCCCGGTGCAGGAAGACGCTCGCGGCAAGTGCCGAGTACATTGAGCTCAAATCCCACCTCCTCTCGATCCTGTACTGCGAGATGCTGGACGATATCGAGAGACAGGAACAGAAACTGACGGGGAGTGAGACTGCCGCATGACCCTGAAACTTTCAGCCGAAGGGTACGGGGTCATCGCCCTTTTTATCGCGACCCTGCTCCTTGCTGTGGCGATGCCGGACGCACCCAACCAGGTATCGCCATCGGGCACCATCCTCTTTGCCGGTGTCCTTGTCTTCCTGCTCGCCGCGTTTTTGGCAAGCCTTTACTTCCACCCAAAGGAGAGCCAGGCAGTAAGCGATATCTTCCTTCTTATTGCAATCCTTGCCCCCCTCTGGGAGATCGCATTCGGGAAACTATCGCTTCTCGATCCCCTGCTCTTTCCCGGGCCGGCCCGGGTCTTTGCTGTGTTCGGGAACGATTACGAACTGATGCTCCAGGGCCTGGTCAGTTCCTTAGCGCTCCTCGGGGCCGGCTATGCGCTCGCTCTTGCAACCGCGATCCCGATCGGCCTGTATCTGGGGTGGAGAAAGCGCCTCTTTAATGTGGCGTACCCGCTCGCCAAGGCCATCTCCCCCATCCCACCGACCGCGTACCTCCCGTACACGATAGTGCTGCTGCCAAGCTTTGCCTCGGCTTCGATCTTTCTGATCTTCATTAGCGCCTTCTGGCCCATCCTGATCGGGGCAGTATACGGGGTATTTTCCATCGACTACCGATTGATCAACTCCGCCAAGACTCTTGGCATCTCGGAAAAAGACATGATAAAAAAGGTTCTCTTCCCGGGGGCACTGCCCTCGATCTTCTCCGGCGCATTTATTGCATTTATCCTGTCGTTTATCACGCTCACCGTGGCCGAGATGCTTGCCGCAACCTCAGGACTTGGGTGGTACATCCAGTACAACCACGACTTTGCCAACTACGACAAGGTAGTGGCCGGGATCATCCTCGTGGCTGTCGTTGTGATCGTGCTGATGTACTTCTTTGACCGGATCCAGGCGTACTGCCTGCGGTGGCAGACCCCGTGATTATACAAAAATTGCCGAAGTGTGAACACTCATATGGTGCCCGGAAAGAAGGATGTACAACCCTGGCGGCAGACCGTGACGGACCCGGGGACAGGGAAAAGCAGGAGCGGCAACACGGGGAGGTGAACTATGGGCGATCAGGCAGTTTTTTTCCGGAAAGCGGAGACCTACCGGGTCATGATTGATGCGGAAGGGACCGGTCATATCCGTATCATAAAACGGATGAATTTCCGGACGATTCTTGCCCTTTTTAAGGAACTCTATCTTGAGATCCGCAAAAATTCCGGCCGCAGCCCCCACATTATCATCCACGTTTCGCAGTCCCTCTATGATGAGATGTCCGAGAACCTCAAGGAATTTTTGCTCTTCTGTTCGGCATGCCTTGAAGGAACATTCGAGTTGTCGGTCGTGGAATAACCCGGTTCCCCCGCCAGCAAGAAAGGAGGTCTCCCGCTTTCGCATCTCATTTTCCCATAATTTATCGTTATTTTGTTAATTGCGGCAAAAATTTCTCGGATATTCTGAATTATATCATGTCAGGGCAACCTCAGTAAACGTGACAAGGACACTCTCAAAAACTACCCGTTCTCCAGAGGATCCACTCCTTACTCCGGCACGGCCACTCGCTCTTTCCCGTGCGGATACCTTTACGGAATCCGTCATACGGGAGATGACCCGGCTTTCCCTGAAGTACGGTGCTGTCAACCTTGCACAAGGATTCCCGGACTTTCCCTGCCCGGACGAACTTAAAATCGCCGCATGCGAAGCGGTCAATGCCGATGTGAATCAGTATGCGATCACGTGGGGAGCAAAAGAGCTCCGCGAAGAGATCGCGAAGCGGGTGAAAACCTACAATGGCATGGACTTTGATCCCGAAACCGGGATCACGGTCACCTGCGGCTCGACCGAAGCGATGCTTGCGTCGCTACTTGCGGTCATCACGCCCGGTGAGGAAGTGATCGTACCCGAGCCGTTTTACGAAAATTACGGTCCGGACACGATCCTGTCCGGGGCGGTGCCCCGGTACGTGTCCCTGGGGGACGATTTTTCGATCGATGAGGAAGCCTGGAAGAAGGCTTTTTCCCGGAAGACAAAAGCGATCGTCATCAACACGCCCAACAACCCGACGGGAAAAGTCTTCACAAAAAAAGAACTCTCGTTCATCGCCGATCTCTGCGTCGATCACAACGTGATCGCCATCACCGACGAAATCTACGAGCACATCCTCTACGATGGCAGGAAACATGTCTCCATCGGGTCGCTTGGCGGGATGCAGGACCGGACGATCACGATCGGGAGCTTTTCAAAAACCTACAGCGTCACCGGTTGGCGGGTTGGCTATGCCCTCGCACACCCGGACCTGACCGCCCGGATCCGTAAGATCCACGATTTTTTAACCGTCGGCGCCCCGGCCCCGCTCCAGCAGGCCTGCGCCGCAGCGCTTCGGTTCCCCGAATCGTATTACAAGGAACTTGCCGCTGACTACGACCGGAAAAGAAAAATCCTTTTTGCCGGTCTCATAGACGCTGGGTTCTCCTGCGAGCTCCCCGAAGGCGCCTATTATATTTTCACCGACATTTCGGCTTTCGGGAAAAATGACGTGGAGTTTGCACGCGATCTCATCAAAACGGCGGGAGTCGCCGCAGTTCCGGGCAGCTCGTTCTACCACACCGGCGGCGAAACAAAACTCCGGTTCACGTTCTCCAAAAAAGACTCAACCCTGCAGGAAGCCTGCAGGCGCCTGAAAAAGATTCTCTAAACACATGGTGCATTCATGACAACAAAACAGTACTGGGACAAGGAAATCGAAACAATGCCCCGTGACAAGCTGGAGAAATACCAGCTCAAACTGCTGAAAAACGAGATCGCCTTTGCCCGAAAGGGATCGGCGTTTTACAAGGAATATCTCCCGGATATTACCCTGAAATCGGTCGACGATATCCGGAAACTCCCGTTTGTGACAAAACAGATTATCCGGGAACGCCAGCAGGCAAGCGAACCGTTCGGGGACATGGTCGCGGTCCCCGAAAAGGACATTGTCTATATCTCCGCATCAAGCGGGTCGACCGGCGTCCCGACCGCATCCCCGTTTACTGCACAGGACTTCGATGACTTCATCGACTGCCAGGCCCGGCTCTTCTGGCGGAGCGGAATGCGTCCGAAGGACCGGTACATCCATGCCCTGAACTTCTCGCTTTTCATCGGCGGGCCGTGCGTGCTTGGCGCACAGAAACTCGGGGCGCTGGCCATCCACGCGGGCTCGATCCCCTCGGACCGGCTGCTCAACTTTGTCAAGCAGTTCAAGCCCAACTGGACCTGGACAACGCCGTCGTACGCCTGGTACCTGGGCGAGACCGCAAAAAACGCCGGCCTTAACCCGGCAGAGGACTTAAGCCTCAGGAATTTTATCTGCTCGGGCGAACCCGGCGCCGGGATCAGGGAGACCCGTGACAACATCGAGGCGCTCTGGGGCGCAAACCTGTACGAATATTACGGGCTCTCGGATATCTTCGGGGCCTGCGCAGGGTCGTGCACGGAGAAGTCCGGGATCCACATCGAAGAGGACCACATGATTGTCGAAGTCCTTGACCCCAAGACCGGCGAACCGGTCGGGGAAGGGGAGCGCGGCGAGATGGTGCTCACGACCCTAAAGAAGCGTGCCCGGCCCCTGATCCGGTTCCGGACCGGTGATATCGTCACGTACACGGACGAGAAGTGCAACTGCGGCAGGACACATAAAAGGCTGCTCGGGGTCCACGGCCGGACCGACGACATGCTCATCATCAAGGGTGTCAATGTCTTCCCCAGCGACGTCGAGGCAGTCGTTCGGAGCTTTGATTTCCTGACCGGGGAGTACCGGCTTATTGTCGAGCGCGAGAAGCATCTTGATGTGCTTACCATCGAGGTCGAGAACACAAAAAAGACGGTTCCCGAAGTCCAGAACATAGTCGCGACCGCGATCAAGGCCCGGCTTGGCGTGACCGCAAAGATCCTCGTCCACCCGCCCGGGACGCTGCCCCGCGAGACCCACAAGGCAAAGCGGATCATCGACAAGAGAACGAAAGTCTGGGGTTAAGATCCCAAAGTGTTCGAACCGGGAAAACCCCTGCCTCATTTTTTGGATCCGGTCCTGCTCAAAAGTAAAAAAATGCCCGGGTGGGCCGGTAAAACGTACCAGAACGGATGTGGAGATCATTGCAGACATTCCAGAAACCGAATATGTCCTGAACTGCACGTCGGCCTGCGCCGGGTGCGGAGATTCGCTTGCCCTGCGGTACGTGCTCAAGGCGGCAGGGCCGGATACAATCCTTGTCATGCCGGCCGGGTGCACGGCCGCGTTCCAGGGGGTCTACCCGAAGACTGCCTATACCCTGCCTGTGGTAAACATTGCCTTTGGGGCGGCAGCCGCGTGCGCATCGGGACTGAGCGCGTTCCTGCGGGCGAAAGGGAAGGCAACAAAAGTCGTGGTCTATGCCGGCGACGGCGCGACCCTTGACATCGGGCTCTCAGCGGTCTCGGGCGCGTTCGAACGCCGGACCGATTTTTTGTACGTCTGCTACGACAACGAGGCATACGGGAATACCGGGATGCAGCGATCCAGCGCGACGCCGCTTGGCGCAAAGACGACTACGACCCCGGCCGGGAAACCCGAAGTAAAAAAGGACATCGACACGATCATTGCCGCCCACGAACCGCCGTACCAGGCAACCGCCTGCGCCTCGTATCCCCAGGATCTGTTCCGTAAGGTCCAGAAGGCGCTCACGTTTGAGGGGCCGACATTTGTCCACGTCCTCTCTCCCTGCCCGCCCGGCTGGCGGTACTCTGCGGAAAAAACTGTGGAAGTGGGAAAACTCGCGGTGAAATCCGGTATGTGGGTGCTGTACGAACGTGAGAACGGGATACTTTCCATCAGCGCCCCGACAAAAGCGGCGATGAAAAACCCGGTCCCGCTCGAAGAGTACCTTGTACTCCAGGGACGGTTCAAAGGGATCGATACAAAAACCGTGGAACATCTCAGGGAACGGATCGCAGGTAACTTCCGGCGGCTCGCGGCAGAGGAGGCATCGCCATGAGAAAGATTGCGACGGGAAACAAAGCGGTGGCAGAAGCGGTAAAACAGGCCCGGCCCGATGTCGTCGCCGCGTACCCGATCACGCCCCAGTCCGAAATCGTGGAGACTATCGCGGAGTACGTAGCGAACGGCCAGCTCGAAAGCAGGTATATCCCGGTCGAGAGCGAGCACTCATCCATGGCAGCCTGCATCGGCGCGAGCATCGCGGGAGGCCGGACGTTTACCGCGACGAGCTCGCACGGCCTTGCGTACATGCACGAGATGACCAACTGGGCAGCCGGCGCACGGCTCCCGGTGGTCATGGTCAACGTGAACCGGGCACTCGCCCCCGGGTGGAATATCTGGGCCGAGCATTCGGACGCAATGCAGGAACGCGACACCGGCTGGCTCCAGGTCTATGTCTCGACCGTGCAGGAAGCCTACGACACGACGCTCATGGCATTCCGGATCGCAGAGCACAACAATGTGCTCCTGCCGGTGATGGTCAACCTCGACGGGTTTTCCCTCTCGCATATCATGCAGCCGCTCGATACGGTCGAGCCCGGGGATTTCATCCCGCCCATCCACGTGCCGGACCCGGTCGATCCGAAAAACCCCGGGGGCTACGGGACCATAACCGCCCCGGCCGACCAGTTCCGGTTCCGGTATGAGATCGAGCGTTCGATGCATGACGCAGTAAAGGTGATTGAAGAGACCGAGCACGAATTTGCAGAACGGTTCGGCCGGATGTACGGCGCTGTCGAAGAGTACCGGGCGGATGACGCGGACGTTGTCGTGGTCGCACTGGGAACATTCGGAAAAGAGGCGGAAGTCGCTGTTGATATCCTGAGAAACGAAGGAGTCAAAGCGGGATCGGTGCGCCTGCGCTGGTTCCGCCCGTTCCCGGAACTCGACCTTGCCGGAAAAGAAGTTGTCGTGATCGACCGGGCTATCTCGTTCGGGTTTGGCGGGGTGCTCGCCCATGCGATCCGGTCAAAGAACCTCATGATGGTGTACAGCGTTATCGCCGGCCTTGGCGGCCAGGAAGTCACGTATGACGATATCGCGGACTTTGTCCGGCACCGGCGGATCGGGGAAGAGTCCTGGTTCGGGGTGAACGGCCGTGTATGAGATCCGGATTCACTCCCGGGGCGGCCAGGGCGGCGTGACTGCGGCCCGGCTCCTTGCAACCGCAGCACTCCATGACGGGAAATATGCCACGGCCTGCCCGTTCTACGGTGCCGAGCGTCGGGGGGCGCCGGTCGTCTCATTTGTCCGGATCGACGACCGCCCGATCAAGGTGTACAGCCAGATCCGGGACCCGGACCTTGTCGTGGTACTCGACGCGAGCGTGATGGACACGGTCGATGTCCTGCACGGGCTAAAAACCGGCGGCCGGGTGTTTGTCAACAGCGCCCATCCCCGGGAATTTACCGGGTTTATTGCAGGCCACGCCGATCTCACCGGTATCGCACTCAGGGAAAACCTTGTCGTTGCGGGAAGCCCGATCCTTAATACCCCGGTCATCGGGGCGCTTGCAAAACTGGGGATCGTATCGCCGGATTCGGCAAAGTCCGCGATACGGGGAATGTTTTACGATGAACGCAATGTCCGGGCTGCCGAGGCAGCCTATGCGGAGATGAGCCCATGAGCGGGGCCGATAACGAGTACGTCGCCATCAGCAGGCCGGTGACCGGATCCGCAGGCCGGACCGGGTCGTGGCGGGTCTTTAAACCTGTCATTAACCGGGAACAGTGCACCGCGTGCGGCCTCTGTGCGCTGTACTGCCCGGATGCCGTGATAAAAGATGATCTTGTTTTCGATCTCGCGTTCTGCAAAGGCTGCGGGATCTGCGCAAACGAGTGCCCGAAAAAAGCGATCGCAATGGTCCGGGAAGAAAAATAATTTTTCCCTGTGCCCAGTAACCTGAATACCCCTTTCAGGATTACCGGTTCATTGAACCGACCGGGGATTATTCCCGGCGTCCCTTTCTTTTTCCAGATCAGTTTTCAGGTTTATTGCCACCAGTTCCGGATAATCTGGACAAATCGGGTTATTTTGCT
>JBAZHU010000031.1:0-11242 GCA_041652215.1 Methanoregula sp.
GAAACGCCGGACGCCGGCCCCCGCTCCACGGCCAGATCTGCGTGGCCGGGGGTTTGCCCGCCTTCACCCGTGCCACGTTCACCGGGTGATCGCGGAATACCTCCCGGCTCTTTTCCATACAGGAAAGGAGGAGCGGTGCGTCGCCGTTCCGGGGCATGTACTCCGCGATGTTCTGGCCCACGATATCATGGGGTGCTGTCGAATCCGCCGCTGACCCGTGCGGGACGACCAGGAGATTACGGTAGCTGACGCCGGCGTTTACAACAACGCCGGGAATATGCGGGGCAAGCGAGGCAAAGAGCGCGGCGCCTTCGGCACTCGTGATATGGCCTGCGGAAAAGTCCGTCATCGTCTCATCTTTGACCGTCACGATGTTGCACCGGTACGCAATATCCGTGGGCGCGAGATCTACCCCCATACTCAGCGCTTCGAGCGGCCCCCGGCCGGTATAGTACTTCTCGGGAGCGTACCCGAGAATTGACATATTCGCGATATCGCTGCCCGGTTCGAACCGGTCGGGGATCGTGTGCAGCAGGCCGCACGCACCTTCCCGCGCCATCCGGTCCATGTTTGGGGTCTGTGCATATCCAAGAGGGGTTTTTCCCCCCAGCTGCGGGATCGGCTCGTCCGCCATACCGTCCCCGAGAATAAGAATACACTTCATGGTATCATCTCTAAAAAACGTTATTCGCCGTCAAGCATCGCCCGGACGGCTATCCTGACACTCTCCCGTGAGCCAACCTGAGGTTTCCAGCGCAGCCCCTTGATCTTATCGACCGCAAGCTGCATCTTTGGCACATCACCGACCCACCCGCGTTCGCCGCCGGTGAACCGGAATTTTGTGTCGGGAAGGTGCATCTCTTCTGTCACAATCTCTGCGATGCTCTTAACATCGATCCAGTCCTCGGATCCGATATTGAACGTGTTGACCCTGCCCCGGGCGTGCCCCACGGCAAAGAGAAGGGCCGCAATGCACTCGTGCACTTCAAGGTAGGATTTTGTCTGTTTCCCGTCGCCCAGGATCTCCAGTTCGGCAGGGTTCTTTTCGAGTTTTTGGATAAAATCGGTGAGCACGCCGTGACCGCTCCGTGCACCGATGATATTGGCAAACCGGAATACCCACGCGTTCATGCCAAACGAGTGGCAGTACGAGGAAATCAGCGCCTCGCAGGCGAGTTTGCTCGCACCGTAGACGGAAATCGGTTCGAGCGGCGTATAACTCTCGGGTGTCGGAATAACGGCGGCATCGCCATACACCGTCGATGTGGAGGTGAACACCAGTTCGGGAACCTTATGGAGGCGCATCGCCTCAAGCACACGGTAGGTCGCCATGATATTGTTCTGCATTGTCGGGTCGGGATTTACCGCGCTCTGGCGGACATCCGGGTCTGCTGCAAGGTGGAAGAGCCGGTCGGCACCTTTTATAGCGTCCTGCCACCCGTCGCTGAGAAGATCTGCCTGCACGAACCGGATATCGCAGGAATCTATGTGCCGGGCAATGGTACTCCTGTGCCCGGCACAGAGCGAGTCGATAACCACGACCTCATTACCCTGGGCAACGAGCGTATCAACCAGGTGCGAGCCGATGAACCCGGCACCACCTGTTACGACATCAAACATCAATACCTAATATGTCACTAATGCTATAGGATTACTGCTATGTTCATCGGGATTGACCACGGCACAACTGCGATGCGTTTTGCATCAGAAAGCGGCCAGTTCAAACTGACGCGCGAGGAGGCTACGGGATTTACTGCCGCAGATCTTGAACAGCTCTCGCCACCCGATGAGATCGAAGGAATTGCCCTCTGCTATTCAATGGGCGATAACTTTTCGAAGATCACGGATATAAAAAAGATAAAAAACCGGGGCGTTGTCAGCCGCGACGGGGCGGGCAAGCATATCGGTGGGGGTACGAAGGTTTTTGACGAGATCAAAAAAAGCGGCATTCCCACGGTCGTAATCCCCGGCCTGCACCGGGGTTCCCCGACGGATCCCCGGTTCAAGGCCTACTCTCACCAGTCAAGCCCGGAGAAGATCGGGATCGCGTATGCCGTCTGCCACGATCTCGGTGACGATGTCGTGGTCTCGGACGCGAGTTCCAATACGGTCACACTCCTCGTCACGGGAGGAAGACTGGTCGGGGCCTTTGACGCCTGCATCTTTGCGCCCGGCACCCGGCACGGGGCCCTCGACGTCGACGCGATCCGCCGGGTGGACGCGGGCGAGAGCACCGCAAACGAGGCCTTCCAGCGGGCCGGGGTGGACTATACCCTGCCTGACGACACCAGCCTCCGGATGAGGACGGTCGCCATGTTCTCGGCCATGGAGTGCGCCTCGCTCCTTCTTTTGAATTCCCGCGCGCGGGTCGCGCTTGCCGGCTCGCTTGCGCCCCTCATTGCACCGGAGGTCGAATCGCTTCTTGGGCAGGATGTGGCCGTTTACGATGAATGGTGCGCTTCCCGGGGTCTTGCGGCCATGGCCCGCGACGTCTTTTCCGGGGCCCCTGATATCCTCGGCATCGATACAGATCTCTAGATTTATATCGATTTATCATGTAAGATTATTAGGGGATTTTTCCTTTGAGAGAACTACGCATCCACGGCAGGGGCGGCCAGGGTTCGGTCACCGCTGCGGAACTGATTGCGGTTGCTGCATTTGAAGGAGGCGTTTTTTCACAGGCGTTTCCGGCATTTGGTGTCGAGCGGCGCGGCGCACCGGTGCAGGCATTCGTACGATTTGACGACCGTAAGATCCGGCTCCGCAGCCAGATCTACGAGCCGGACTATATCATCGTTCAGGACAGCACGCTCATCAAGGACGTAAACGTCTTTTCCGGAGTGAAAACGGGCGGGATTGTCATCGTCAATACCGAGAAGGCACCGGACTACAAAGTTCCCGAAGGCGTGAAACTGATCACCATTGACGCGACCTCCATCGCGCTCAAGGTGATCGGCCTTCCGATCACCAACACCTCGCTCATGGGCGCATTTGCCGCAGCGACCGGGGAGATCAAGTTTGATGCGCTCAAGAATGCACTCTTGCACCGGTTCCCAAAAGAACTGGCGGAAAAGAATATCGAGGCGGCCCGCCAGGCATTCGAGCACGTAAAGGGGGCGGCGGCATAATGGCGCTCGCTGTAGGGTGCCGTGCGCGGCCGGGGAAAGGTCGGGACAACAAGACCGGCTCGTGGCGGGTTTTCAAGCCGCTCTTCGATCACGGGAAGTGCTCCAAGTGCGGGACCTGCCAGGTCATCTGCCCCGAGGGCTGTATCACGGAAGACACAGAGGGCTTCTTCGATCCCGATTATGCATACTGCAAGGGATGCGGGTTGTGCGCAAAAGAGTGCCCGAAGGATGCAATCGCGATGAAACAGGAGGAGAAGTAGATGCTCGAAATTACCGAAGGCTCAATGGCGGTCGCTGAGGCGGTCCGGCTCTGTCGCCCGCAGGTTGTTTCCGCGTACCCGATCACGCCCCAGACGCACATTGTCGAGGCACTCGCCGACATGGTGGCAAACGGGAAACTTGACGCGGACTACATCACCGTCGAAAGCGAATTCTCTGCGCTCTCTGCCTGTATCGGGGCAAGCGCGGCAGGGTCAAGGACGTATTCCGCAACCACCTCGCAGGGCCTTGCCCTGATGTTCGAGGTCTGCTTCAACGTCGCTGGGATGCGCCTGCCGATTGTCATGACGATCGCCAACCGTGCACTGGGTGCGCCGCTCTCCATCTGGAACGACCAGCAGGACTCGATCGCCCTCCGTGATGCCGGCTGGCTCCAGTTCTACGCGGAAGACAACCAGGAGGCCACCGACCTCCACTATATCGCTTACCGCGTGGCAGAAAATCCCGCCGTCCAGCTCCCGGCCATGGTCTGCTTTGACGGATTTATCCTCTCCCATACCTATGAACCGGTGGACATGCTCACACAGGCCGATGCCGATAAGTACCTGCCGAAGTTTACCCCGGCAGAGCGCCTCGATGCGGCAGACCCGGTGAGTTTTGGGATGTACGCAACTCCCGAGTACTACCTTGAATTCCGGTACGAGACCGATAAGGCGCTAAAAGATGCCAAATCCGCGATCCACGCGGCCGGAAAAGAGTTTGAAAAGATGTTCGGCCGCGACTACAGCGCGATGGTTGAGGGTTACCAGCTTGAGGATGCGGAAACGGTTATCGTCGCCATGGGTTCCATCTGCGGCACGGTCAAGGACACTATCGACGATATGCGAAAAGAAGGAAAGAAGGTCGGGCTCCTCAAGATCCGGGTCTTCCGCCCGTTCCCGTCGGAGGACGTGGCAAAGGCGCTCAAGGGTGCAAAGCGCGTCGCAGTTCTCGACAAGAACATCTCGCTTGGCGCCAAAGGCGCGGTGGCACTTGAGGTAAAAGATGCCCTCTACGGTTCCGTTATCCCGGTCTACGATTACATCATCGGTCTTGGCGGCAGGGACGTCCGTAAGAAGGATATCCGGGAAGTCGTTGCGCTTGCCGAGAAGGGCAAAGGCGACCAGTGGATCAGCCTGCGTAAGGAGGTGCTCTGAATCATGGCGGAAAAAACCTGCGAGCTCTTCGACTGCGGCCACCGGGCCTGCGGCGGATGCGGGGCAGCACTTGCGGCCCGGCTCATGCTCAAGGCAGCGGGCACGAATTGTATCGTCGTCTCATCGACGGGATGCATGGAGGTCTTCTCCACGCCGTACCCCGAGACCGCGTGGAAAGTCCCGTGGATCCACTCGCTCTTCGAGAATGCCTCGGCGGTTGCCTCCGGGATCGAGTCGTCGCTTAAGAAGCAGGGCAGGAAAGAGAAGGTTATCGTTATCGCCGGCGATGGCGCGACCTTCGATATCGGGATGCTCTGCATCAGCGGCGCGTTCGAACGCGGCCACGATATCACCTACATCTGCTACGACAACGAGGCCTACATGAACACCGGTATCCAGCGGTCCGGCGCAACCCCGTACGACGCGAGCACGACCACGAGCCCGGCCGGTTCGCAGTCGTTTGGGAACAAGCGCCCGAAAAAGGATATGCCCCGGATCCTCGCAGCGCACGGCGCCCCGTACGTGGCGACCGCATCCATTGCGTACCCGAACGACCTGGTCCAGAAGGTGGAAAAGGCAATCAACACGGTCGGGCCGACCTACGTGCAGATCCATGCACCCTGCTGCACCGGCTGGGGATTCGAGGGCGACCAGACGATGGCCATCGCGAAACTCGCCATCGAGACCGGCCTCTGGGTGAACTACGAGATGGTGGATGGCGTGGTCACGAAGGCAAAGAAGGTAGTCCGGAAGCCCGTCGTGGAATATCTCAAAACCCAGAAGCGGTTCCGGCACCTCTTCAAGCCAAAGACGCAGGACGCCGAGATTGCGGCGATCCAGGCGATTGCCGATAAGAATGCTGTGAAATACGGCATTGATATCAAGCTGAAGAAGGAATAATTTTTTTTGATTTTTGCCTGTTTTTATTTTAACAGGACGACCTTTGCATCGCCGGGGGAATAGAGATCCGGTTCCTCTTCCAGAAATTGCCGCAGGGAAGTTTCGGAGAGTTTCATAAGGGATAGCATCTCCCGCGGATGAGCCGGCTCGTCGCACCCCGTATACCTCTCCATAGATGGATCACCTCACCGGATTTGTGTCTTTGTCTTATCGTTTCTTCTGCCGTTCAATCAGGCTGCCTTTCACGTCATCGAGATTGTCCGGCAGCCATTCATGCCGCTCATTTGTGTAATCGCCGTGATGAATACTCGTGGATTCCACGTTATCCCTATGAAGATCATCCATCGAGCGACACTTCGCCGGCGGGAAGCGGACGCATACACAGTTTTTTCTGGTGGGCGTCCCGCATGACCCCATCAATTTTCCGGGATGTTTCGGCAGTATAATAGGCTTCCCCGCACTGCTCACAAACGTATGCCGGTACGTCTTTAATCACGATGACTTCACCGGCAGCGTGTGCCAGAAACTCCGTTTTTCCTTCATGGAGTTTTCCTTTACAGATACTGCAACGATCCGGGATCATGATACATTCCTCCTTCTACGGTACTCAATCCATTTATCTTCTTCCGGAATATAAACTGTGATGACCCGGATGTGATCCCGGCATAATCCAATAACCGTGTGGTACGCAGTTGCATCAATAAAACCCATTATGAGAAACGAAGGACATGGCTCATCATCGGGATATTCTTCAATAATCTGACCCGATGAGATAATTGCGATCAGGTCATCGGTTGAAACGTTTCGCTCAAACATTCTCACCCGGGCATGATGGGAGATGAGAATCTCCCCGGATTCGATCAGTTTAGCGATCCTGTCGCTCTGTTTCATTTCCCGCACCCTTTCGCAATCGCAATCTCCTCTTCTGCGGTACCGGGGTCATACTGCGCCTGCCGGAACCATTCGCCGGAATCAGTTACCATAAGCCCCTTTTTACACTGTATCTACCTTTGCGTATGGTGTCAGATGAATATATTGATTCATTTCCTGTTTAGTGGACGATATGTGACAAAGGTAAGGAATGTTGAAGGATTCAGTAAAAATTGTAAAATGAGGTACATATCCTAAAGAAGAATTATCATTCCTACCAACTTATTATTCAATATAAGGAATATTGAATAATATGATAAATTTTTTCCAAGAAGGGGATATTGGCCATAAATTAAGAGATTTGCTACTGATTATTTTTTGCTTAACTGCGTTTGTGCTTATGTGGTCTGTAACAGGTGGCATAGAAATTGGAAATAAAAATATCAGAATGGCATTTTTAATTGCATCACTTTTTTTTCTTTTTATTTTTTCAATATGCTCCTTTGAGTTGGGATCCCTATCACAAACATTTGATGAGGCGGTTTACAGTGGATGCCTAGTTATTTTTGGACTTTCCGTAATCATTGCCACAATCATGCACGATACGAATGTCATAGTTGCCAGTTCAACCCTTTTATTAGTCATTATTTCAGCATTTACAGTCAAGAAAACGACAGATGTGTCATTAAAACAAATAAAACTGCAAACTGATCCACTGATTAGTCTTAGTATAAAGGAAAATGATGCGCTTGTCCAAGTGATTGATTTGACAATTGAAAATGTAGGAAATGGACCCGCAAAGAATATCCAATTTGACATTAAACCGCATGGATTTACAACATTATCTGGAGATCCATTGGAAAAACTCTACTTCTTTCAAAGAGGAATTCCACTCATCCCTTCAAAACAAAAATATGTAATTAATTTAGTGAACTTTGCCGATAAAATCACGGATATTCGAAAAAAATATGGTTTCCCTATGGATGATGCACTACTTTCACCATCAGAAGCTCAAAGATTCCGTAGAATTGTAAGAAGCGAATCTGAATTACAAATTATCGTATTTTATGAGAATAACGATAACGAAAAGACTTATTCTGTATTTAATTTTAATTTGTGTGTTTTTTGGGGACTACGTTTTATAAAATGATCTATACAACAATTTTGGATGCTATGATAAAAGTATTGTAAATCCATACACCTCTTTCTTCCTTGAGTATTCTCCCGACACTTTTAATAGATCCCAGTCCGACATTAGTAGGTTATCGGGCTCGTGGTCTAGCGGTATGACGTCGCCCTTACACGGCGAAGGTCACCGGTTCGAATCCGGTCGGGCCCATCGTTTTTCTGGCAGGTTTGCTGGAAGATTATTGCGATAGCAGAAGCGCTACCTGCTCCATTGCGATTCTCCCCCTCCTCGCTTTTGCTCGGAGTCGCTCGGGCGCCTCATCAGGCCCTCTGCTCGGGCAAGTGTGATAATGGGGTGTTTAGGATCCCGGTAAGTGCGTAGCGCAAAACCCGACGAGGCGTTTTCCCGCGTCTGGCATCGTTACATTTTTCCACCAGCCCTGGTTTTATTGGCCCGCCGCGGGGGCATCCCTTTGGGGGCGGAGGAGAGCATTGCAACCAAAGGGTTATGCGGGCATCTGCCTTCCTGCCCGCATGGGGTTGGACAAAGCGCCCGGGCAAACCTGCTGCACGAGATTTTTTCGCCGCGAAAAAGAAAAAACCGGATTTTTTTCGCCGCGAAAATTTTTGCCGGCCCGGGCGATCCGGATTTTTTTGTAAAAAACCGGAACTGCCGGAAAATTCACACCGAAGAAAAATTTTGTCAGTTAGTTGTACACCCGGTATCCGGGTAATTACCCGGTAACCGGGTGATTACTTCACACCCTTTTTTCGCGCTGAAAATATTTTTGCCGGATCGTTGCCGGCCACTCAGGTTTTTTAGAGCGTTTCCATCACGGTTTTGACCAGCGTGCTAGTGGCCGGGTCCGAACCAAACCGGAATGCCATCTCCCCTTTTTCCGTAATCCGGTAGAACTTCTCCTTCCGGTTCCCTTCACGACTAACCGATTCTGCAAGACCGGCATCCTCAAGCGCGGTCATAAACCAGGAAAACGTTGACTGGGTAAGTTCGTCTGCGGCCGTCCTCCCTTTCTTATAAGTCGCGGCCGGCGGATCCTTTTTTGCCCGCACCATCACGTAAAGCGGCCAGAGCTGATCGTAGAGGTACTGCCGCGACACGGGAACCGGGGCTGTCGTTTTCTTCTCGTTTTTGCCGTGCTTTACCAGCAGCGCAAGGATTGTCTGGTAATTGGGGTTTGCGAGCATGGAGGTGGTAGACTGATCCGGGAGCGGGACAGGCCGAAGGACGTTCTCATCGAATACTGCCCGGACCCCGCCACCGACCCAGGGGGCAAGGGCAAGGACTGCCATGCAGAGCGCTTGTGACCCGCCCGCAAGATCAAAGGTGTAGCGCGCCCCGGGGTGCTCGCAGTGGACCCGTGCGAGTACGTCGCGGACAAAAAGGTATGCAGGAGGGAAGATAATCTCGTCATGGAACGGAATGCCAAGTACAGTCGACGTATTCTTTGCCGCAGAGATCGCGTTCCTGATCGCCAGCCGCTCTTTCTCAGCATCGGGATCTGCATGTTTGTTAAAGAGGATACTATCAGTAAAGACATACGCCCGGGTAATACCGGGAAAGTCCCGGAATGATGCAGTATAGGCGGCGGGAAACTTTTCTCCAGCGGTGAGGATATGGATGTGCTCCTGCGATGCCATGAGTCATGATAGGAGGCAGCAGGATAAAGGGTTGCAGGCTTAACCGGTAGCACACACGGGGGCCCTGAAACCTCCCGGTACGGCGTTACTCACGTAACACGGACGACAGGGATACCGTCATGCACCGGAAGGATCACCCTAAAAAAACCCGGGTCATGAACCAAAGTATCTAAAAAAAAGATCGGATCGATTCATACAAATAAAAAAAAGGTTTAGGAAGTTGCCGTAGAGGTACTCGCGAAACTTCCCTTCCTGATATCGGTGACCTTGATTTCAAACGTAAGGTTCTGGCCGGCAAGCGGGGAATTCGCATCCACGGCTACCCCGGCACTGGTGACATTGACCACGGATACAGACGTTACGCTCCCATCCACCGAACTCTGGAAATAGAATTTTTGACCGGGCGTGATGCTCTGGTTTGCCGGGAACTTGCTTTGGGGGATCATCATGATAAGCGACGGATCATAGGCACCATAGGCCTGATCGTAGGGGATCGTCACGGTCTTTTCCTCATACTTCTTCATCCCGCGCACCGCCGCATCAAAACCGGGGATCATATGGCCCGACCCGATCGTGAAGGAAAGCGCGGACTTGTTCACGTTCGTATCAAAAACCGACTTATTCTCGAACATTCCGGTATAGGTAACGTTCACGGTATCCCCGGCCTCTGCAACAACAAGCGGATTAAAAACCATGAAATATGCCGCAATGCAAATGACGACGATCGCAACAACACCCACAATTCCCGCCAGTTTGAGCTGACGCTTCCGCGCAGCCGTTTTCTCCTGGACTTTTTCCTTGCCTCTGAGTTTTTCTGATTTCTTCATGGTACTCGTACCTAGGATTTGCCGGTAAACAATATACCCTTGCCTTTCCGATGTACAAGTAAAGAAAAAGACCGGGAGACCCGAAAGACCGGAGGTGTTCCGGGGAGGACCAGCGTGGGAAAAGAAGATACCACCGCGCCATCAGGTGCAATATCCAGCCTGAATACCATTATCCGGGCGGAAATTACCGAGGAAACGGAGCGCCAGCGGTGCCTGTATGCATCAGGCACATCGGGAAGAGTAACCCTGTTTATTCTCGGCTTGGCAATTCTCGTAAATATCATCTATTTCTTCAGGAGCCCGGCATACCCCCTGATCCTCATAACGGCGAGTTTTTTCCTGTTTATGTTTTATTTTATCACCCTGCTCATCCCTCACACCCTCAAACCCACCGCATCGCCGCAAAACGAGCTCCGGAAATATGTCACAGGTTTCAGGGAAACGGGATTTATCAGGAGCACAACCCGGTTTACCCGCATTTTCCTGAACGCATTTTTCATCAACTGCCGCCCGCTCTTTTTCGGGTTCTCGCTTTTGTTTTCTCTCGACATTGTTCTTATGCTGCTCCTGTACCACACGGGGACACTCTCCACATCCCATACCGGGATCGTGCTCTTCCAGTCCGCTGCCATCATTATCTTTTACTTTCTGGTCTGGAAACTGGAGCCGTATTCAACCGAATTTTTCTCGGATGTTTCTGATGTAAAAGACCACCTGGTTAAAAGACACATCCCGGAATCGGTCGTCTCGTTCCTGTTCCTCGCGGGGACTGCCCTTGCGCTCATCTGTATTATCTCAACCATCATCCTTCTTCCGGGCGTGACGGTAAACAATGTCCTCTCGGTCTCGGAATTCAATGAACTCGGGCATCTCATTATCGCAATTGCCACGGCCCTTGTCCCGCTCTATTTTATTTTCCGGTATATCCACGGGATCACCAGCCGGGATCTCCTGCTGAAATTTTCGCAGAACAAGACCGAACACCTTCTCCAGCAGGCAGATCGCATAAAAGGGGCAGGAGCAGATGCCACTACTCCCGGTGCCGGGAGTATTTCAGAGGAAGCCCTGTTCAACGCAACAGAACTTCTTCTGGAGGCCCAGATCTACCAGGTCGAGAAAAAGACCATTTTTGGCACGTTCCCGGTGTATATCGTCAATCCGGATTTCCATAAAGTATTCTCCAGAAGGGATTTCTCTGGCGGGAAGGATCGCTCCGTTTGATAATCCCGGCAGCACGAAAAACGATCGGAGCCAGAGGACCGTCCGTATGAAACTACCCCGATTGAACCCTATTTATACCTGAAGAAAGCATGTA
>JBAZHU010000032.1:0-11160 GCA_041652215.1 Methanoregula sp.
TCCACAATTCATCTCATTATTGCAAAACGCACGTAAAAGGCAGGTTTTAGGGTTTTCTCTTTGCCCCAGATCTCGTGCACCTGTGTCTCCTAAATCAGGAATTAGTTGTTTTATTTAATTTTAAACGGAGTGCTGTATCATATGCATCTCTGGCCTCATTGAATCTATGAAGACTTTGTAATGCTATTGCTTTATTAGTCCACATATTTTCATTATCCGGGCTAATGGCGAGGGATCGATCATACGATTGTAACGCATCTTCATATTGCCCGAGCTTCATTTGGCAGCTGCCAAGCTCGTTCCACCCTATAGACGAATTTGGATTTGTCTGGAGATATTTTTCATAATACCCGGCTGCGGTGGGGTAATCTCCGGCCTCTCTTGCCTCCTTTGCGTACTGGAAAGTTTGTGAATCGCTTCGTGAATAGTAAAAAAGTGGTGGAAGCGGGGGTATTGATTGTATTACAAAAGTATCAATTTGCGCTTTGCCATCCTGCATACTATTGATGATGACGGGTTTTGATAGATCCCATGGTTGGGAGTAATTCGCATCGTAGAGGTAGGGAAAATAAAAAACCCCGATAAACTGAATTGCAACGGAGAATATCAGGAGTGAGGCAATTACACCCGTTTTTAAATAATTGTATGCGCTGACCTGGAAATGCGCCCAGAAATCAGATAAGGAGAGTGCAACATAGATGCTCAAAACTGGCACCAATGCGGTTAAAAAACGGGGCCCATAGGAATATCCTCCCCCCCAGTCTCCAAAAAAACTGTAGACCAATGTATCTAAAATCAGGATCGGGCCGAACCAATGAAGGAGAAGGCTCACATTTTTATTATTAATGGATTTCAGGGAAAAATACCCGAAAATTGCGAGAACAAGTATCGGGGAAAAAATAAGTATCCCCTTATTTGGAGAAATAAAGAGTCCGAGATAATTGAAGAGAACGTCCAGGGAGAGATCAAATTTCTGGAAGTTCTGGACATACCCGCCCAATACATTCCCGAAAAAATAAAGGTTATATGCCAAAAAGGGGAGTCCGCTGAGAATTGCTGGTGCGATATAATAAATGCTGTATTTCAAATTCCGGAAAAAAACATAGCCTAAAATCGGTATCAACAGGATTGCATCTGGTGGCCTGCAAAAGACAAATACCCCGGAAAGGAGTCCCAGATAAATAAAGGATCTACGTGAGAAGGCATCTTCATTTTTTACAATAATATAGATCATCAGGAGAAGAAGCAACTCTATCATGCCATGTTGCCAGAGTGCTTGACTGCTCGTAGACCAGGTACTCGTTGCAAATGCAAATATTAACGAGGATAAAATCGCAATTTTTTCAGGAACAAGCCGTATCACAACCAGATAAAATATGCAGACGGCGAGTGCTGCGATACCTGCGGATGTTGTTCTTGCTATCTGTGCGACGAAAAGGGAAACCTGATCCGGACTCATTCCAAATGAGCATAAGAATACGAAAGGGGTAATGAGGATTGGTGTTACGATGGGAAAAATGGACATCAGATGCCCGTTGACATTCGTGAAGAAATATGCATTAAAATTCTGGGCACAGAACTGATCAAAGAAAAGATCGTGATAGTATATTATACTGAAAGGGAGGTAGGCTGCGGGAATGGTATCTCCACTCATCCGAATGGTAGTATACGTATTGTATATGATAAAACACAAAATAAAAATAATTATTACTATTTTGTTTTCCGATATCTTCGACACACCACTTTTGAGGAAAGAATTCAGGATATCGAATGGTTTTGTTTTTGAAGGATCTGTTTGAAGTGTTGAGGATTTTTTTCGATTACCCATATGTCAAGAAATTTGTCAGGGGAATTATTAAATTGTCGCATTTTTTTGTGATACAGGTTTTTCACTGTTCGCAGGCATACACTTCAGTAGAAGTTCCGCCCAAAACCTGCGGGTGATTGATAATATGAGATGGTGCTGCTGGATTGTGATGGTATTGTGTTGTCTCCTGCTTACCGCAGGATGCGTCTCCCGCTCCCAGAACACGGCAATCACGGTAACAAGCGACAAACTTGACGATTTTACCCCGATAAACACCGGGTCGGTCGATTTTTACACCGCCGACTTCCGTATCGAAAATCCCACCAACCGGACATTCGGGAATATCGAGGTGCAGGTCACCTTAAACCCGGTGACTGCTTTCTGTCACACCCGGTCCACAACCTTTACGATTCCCACCCTTGCCCCCCGGGAGAAAATGACCGAACAGATCGCATTCTCCGAGTTTGCCGACCTTGACTGTGCGTACAACTTCACCTCATCGGTGACGTCAGATCAGCCCTGGTAAACCCGTATGGGCAAACCTGTCCGTGCATCTGCACCGCCCTGGCAAGCGGGTACACGCGGCATCTTATCGTGAAAAAAGCAGAGGGCTATACGGGACAGGGACTGCCCTGCTTTACTGACGGCTCTTCCGGAACACGCCCATAAAGAGGCATTCATCTGCCGCGATCGTATCGACACCCACCTGATCCCCGATGGGCATTCCAAGGCCCCGAACGATGGCGGCTGGCGTGCACTCGTCCGCCTCACCCATCACGAGTTCGGCAGCGGAAGCAATGTTGTCTGCGACCGCCCGTTTTGTCACTTCCAGTTTGCGACCGAACAGGTCGCTTCTGCCCCGGTCATCGATAACCGAAGTGATGCCGGCACAGCCGATGGCGACCCCGGAACACCCAAGGCGCATCGCGTGGGTCCGGCTGTCGACGACCAGCACCCCGATTTTTATTCCACATCGCTGTTCGATCTCGTTCCTAATACGAAGTGCACTCCCGTTCGGATCGGCTGGCAGGGGGGTGATGCAGCCCGGCGGGGCGTTTGAGGCATCCACACCGGCATTGGGGAGGAGCGTGCCGTGTTTCATGCAGAGCAGAAAACCGGGGATACCCCCGACCACCGAGTCGCTCTCGGCAAGGACGACCTCGACAGTACGGGGATCCATGTGATATTTCTCTCCCAGTTCCTGTGCACGCGGTGAGGGGGTGACGCTGTCGAGCCTGATCACGTTTCCCTCGGCGGTTGCGACTGCGGTCTCGGCAAGGATGAGGATATCCCCCTCCGCAAAACCCCCGCATGCTGCATCTGCTGCCGCAACAATCCGGTCGGTGAAAGGATCGTGGGGTTTAATGATGCCGGTGGAGAGGCCGATTACCGTAAAAGAGGGATTCATTTACGCTTTCACCATACGCTCGTACACTTTCATGACGTCACGGGTCGCTGCCACATCATGGGTCCGGATGATCGATGCGCCTTTTTCGAGAAGCTTCAACGTCACGGCAAGACTGCCCGCGAGCCGGTCTTCGGGGTACCGGTCAAGGAGCATCCCGATGAACGTCTTTCTTGAGACGGCGGCAAGTACGGGGCGGTCGAAGCGCAGGAACTCTTCAAAATGCCGGCAGAGTTCCCAGTCATCCTCGACCGAGCGCAGCGGCGTCCAGATCCCGACACCGGGATCGAGAACGTAGTCTTTCACGCCAAACTCTTCGCACCGCTTCATGACTCCTTCGAGCGAGGCAAGGGTTGCAGCAACACCCACGGGGTCCCCGGGCTGCTGATCTGCCGCCATCACAAATGCGGGGAGGCCGGCATCCGCAACTTTCCTCGCATAGGCCGGGTAGAGAAAACCACCGATATCGTTTGCCGCGTGGATATCGTGTTTCAGGCAGACATCGAGCACGCCCGGGTGCATCGTGTCAACCGAGAGCGTGATGCCGCTCCCGTCCAGTTCTTGTAAGGCAGCATCGATGCGTTCCGCCTCGGTTTTCCCACTGATCGCCTGCGTATTCGGCGCCGTGCTCCGGGCGCCGATATCGATCATGTCGGCGCCCTGCTCGATCATCGCCACTGCTGTGGCATGTATCTTTTCAAGGGGGATATACGAGTTTGCGTAAAAGGATTCGTTGCTGCAGTTGATGACGCCCATCAGCCGGACCGGGGCGTCTCCCCCGATGTCCAGTTTGTTCACCCGGCAGGTCTTCATTATTCCCTCGTTGCCGAAGCAAAGGTGTTCTCCATGAGCGTTGCAATCGTCATGGGCCCCACCCCTCCGGGAACAGGGGTAATTGCCGACGCGATATCCTTTACTGCGTCAAAGTCCACGTCGCCGACCAGTTTCCCGTTGAGCTGGTTGATACCGACATCGATAACAACCGCCCCGGGTTTTACCATTTCGGGTGTGATGAAGTGAGCCTTTCCTATGGCAGAGACAAGAATATCCGCCCGTTTGAGTTCGGCGGGAAGGTCACGGGTTTTGCTGTGGCAGATGGTTACGGTCGCATCGGCGTTCGTCAGGAGCGCCGCCATCGGGCGCCCGACATCGATGCTCCTGCCCACGACCACAGCACGGGCACCGGCGACCGGTATTTTGTATTCTTTTAAGATCGTCATGATCCCTGTGGGTGTGCAGGGGGTAAACCGGGGTTTCCCGCTCATTAAAAGGCCAAGGCTTGTCGGGTGGAACCCGTCCACGTCTTTTTCGATCTTCACCGCAGAGATAACCCTGTCGGTATCGATCTGCGTTGGGAGCGGGAGCTGGACAAGGATGCCGTTGATATCCTGATCTTCGTTGAGACGGACAATCGTCTCCAGCACCTTCTGGGTGGTGGCGTCGCCCGGGACCTCGATCCCGACCGATCCGATACCAACACGCTCACAGGCGCGGTGTTTCATCCGGACGTACATCTGCGAAGCGGGATCGCTTCCCACGATCACCGTGGCAAGCCGGGGATACAGGCCGGATTCCCCGATGGCCTCTTTCGTGAGTTCGAGCCGTTTTTCCGATACCGCTTTCCCGTCGAGAATGATACCCATTGCCGTTCTCCCCCATAAAAAAATGAAAAAATAAAATAAGCGATTATACTGTCGGGTAAATCGGGAACTTCTGTGCCATCGCAGTGACCTCCCGGTTGACCTTCTGGATCAGCGTCTCGTTCCTGATGTCCTTTACGACCGCAGAGATCCAGGTACCTATCTGGCGCATCTCGGCCTCTTTCATGCCCCGTGAAGTGACGGCCGGCGTGCCGACCCGGAGACCGCTCGTGACAAACGGGCTTTTTGTCTCGTTCGGGATCGTGTTCTTGTTCACCGTTATAGCGGCTTTGCCCAGCGCCACTTCGGCCTCAAGGCCGGTCAGGTGCTGGTTCGTGAGGTCGATGAGCATCAGGTGGTTGTCCGTACCGCCCGAAACGAGCCGGATGTCGTTGTTCATCAGCGTCTCGGCCAGCACCTTCGCGTTCTTGACGATCTGCTTGTTGTATTCCTTGAATGAGGGTCGGAGTGCTTCTTCAAAACAGACTGCCTTGGCCGTGATCGTGTGCATCAGGGGGCCCCCCTGCATTCCCGGGAAGACTGCCTTATCGATTGCCTGTGCATATTCGCTGTTGCACATGATTGCGCCGCCCCGGGGGCCCCGAAGGGTCTTGTGAGTGGTGGTTGTCGTGAAGTTGACCACGCCGACTGAGGTGGGGTGGATGCCGGCCGCGACAAGCCCGGCAATGTGGGCGATATCGGCCATACAGTAGGCCCCGACATCATCGGCGATCTCCTGGAACGCCTTAAATTCGATTGTCCGGGGGTATGCCGATGCACCGCAGACGATGATCTGTGGCTTCTCCTTCTTTGCCATCTCTCCGACCGCACCGTAGTCAAGCATCTCGGTTTTCGGGTCGACGCCGTACTGCGCAACCTGGTAGAACTTGCCGGTGAAACTGACCGGGGAACCGTGCGAAAGGTGGCCGCCCTGGTTAAGTTTCATGGAGAGGATCTTCTCTCCCAGTTTCATGTACGCAAAATAAACCGCCATGTTTGCCTGGGTGCCCGAGTGGGGCTGGACGTTTGCATGCTCGGCGCCAAAGAGTTTTTTCAACCGGTCGCGGGCAAGGTTCTCGGCCATATCGTGGAACTCGCAGCCGCCATAGTACCGCTTTCCCGGGTAGCCCTCGGCATACTTGTTGGTCATGACAGACCCCATAGCCTCGAGCACCGCACGGCTTACCACGTTCTCGGACGCGATGAGTTCGAGACCGTTTGTCTGGCGGAGCCGTTCCTTCTCAATGATATCTGCTATTTCTGGATCAGTTTGGGAAAGATACGACATATGCTCAAAGGTTGGTTTGGATCAGGTAATACCTTTTCTTAGCATGAGCGCAGGGATGGCAAAACCGGGTTAAAAAAAGTCATCGATCCCCGGTTTTTGGGTGCCGCACCCCGGCCGGAGAGGGCGCGTGAAACACTGAAAGGTGATTTTACGGGGGTCGGAACCCATTTTTTTGGGGAAAATGAAGCGCAAACCTTTTTTTCTTATCCGCAGATCACTACTATTATTAATAAGGAGTGCGCCGCACCAATATATATCACAAGTCATACAGGTATGGCATGGTTCAACCGGATGCAAAGATCAGGTACTTAGAGTCCGAACTTGATGAACAGGAGAAGATGATCAGAATGTTGGAAAGTTCAGGAAGCGGTGCAGGCGAGGACCGCGTTGCAGCGCTCGAAAAGAAGGTCAATGAGATGGAAGCGCTCGTCAAGGGCCTCACCCAGGAACTCCTCGACCTTAAGTCCATTGCGATGAAGATGTCCAAGCAGACCGAGGAACGCAGCCGCCAGGAACTCAAACGTATGCAGCCGATCGTCCAGGGCTCGCAGGTTCCCGGTACTGTTGCCGGTGGCGCGGCGCCGCAATCGGGCGGAAGCACGGTTGTCATCCGCAAAGGCTCCCGGGCAGCGGAGGCCGAACCAGAGGCCCCGGCAGAGCCGGCGATGGACATGATCATGCAGACCGACGGGACGATGAAGCTTGAGCCCCGGCGCGGGGAAAAGGACTACATCGTCGCTTCCGCCGGTTATGGCAGGAACAAGAAGGGAATCTCCGTCAAACAGCCCAAGCAGAGCGATCTCATCTACGCGGTAGAAGAAGACAAGTCAAAGTCATCTGATTCTGCAAAGAAGTAATCTGCAAGAGGGAGCCGGATCTTTGCACATCACAGAGCTCGAAATAGATAATTTCAAGTCTTTTTCAAAAAAGACAAAAATCCCCTTTTTAGAGGGTTTCACGGTAATATCAGGCCCGAATGGCTCCGGGAAGAGCAACATTATCGATTCTATTCTTTTTGTCCTTGCACTTTCGAGTTCCCGTAACCTGCGGGCAGAGAAGCTCACCGATCTCATCAACCTCAACTCCGGGAAGAACACCGCCGAGGTCGCCATCGAATTTTCCGACGGGACGAAGATCCGCCGCCGGATCAAGCGCACGGGGAACGGCTATTACAGTTACAATTACTTAAACGACCGGCTCTGCAAGCAGAGCGACATAGTCGACCACCTTGCAAAGTTCGGCATCATCCCGCACGGCTACAACGTCGTGATGCAGGGCGACGTGACCCGGATCATGGAGATGAGCGACAACGAGCGCCGGAAGATCATTGACGAGATCGCCGGGGTCTCCGAGTTCGATACCAAGAAGCTGCAGTCGCTCTCCGAGCTTGACGTAGTGAGGGAGCGGATCGAACGCGAGGAACTCCTCTTAATCGAACTTTCCAAACGTGCAAACGAACTCAAGAAAGAGCGCGAACATGCGCTCGAATACCAGAAGTGGCAAAAAGAGCTCAGTTTCTACCAGGGATGCCGGTCGGCCGCCCAGCTCCACGATAAGGAGAAGGAACGGGCCACGCTGCTCGCATCCGCTGAAGAGCAGAAGATTAAGATCACCCGGGTCGAGGCAGACCGGGGCCTCGAAGAGAACGAACTTGCCTACCTCAAGGCCGACCTCGCGGATGTCGACGATCTTATCAATAAAAAAAGCGGGCCCGACTACCTGAAACTGATAGCAGATCTTGAAGAGGCAAAGAGCGGGATCAAGCTCGCGGAGCAGACGATCGCCCGGCTCAAAAAGGATAAGGAGACCAACCTCGAAGCAATCAACCGGGTCTTCGCGGATACTAAAAGGGCTGAGGCCCGGGTCCAGGAGCTCTCCGACCAGATCCGCACGCTCACCATCGACCGCACGAATATCGCCATGGAAATAGCGACTTCAAAGGCGCAGCTGGAGAAGGTCGAGACCGAGATCCGGCAGTACTCCTCTGATACAGAGGAGTCGCGGCAGAAACTCTTTTCCCTGATGGAAGAGGCAGAGGCAAAGAAGGGCGAGCGGTCAACCATCCTCCACCAGCAGGACATGCTCATCGAAAAGAGCCGGATGCGGACAAGCGAGCTCGAACGCCTTACCTCCCTCCAGAAGCAGCTCGATGAGGAGTATACGGAAAAGCAGGAGCAGTTGTCCGGGAATGAAAAGACGGTCGCGGCACTTGCCGGCCAGAAACAGGAGCTTGACCGGAACCTCTCGGAACTGGAAAGCGGTCTCTTTGCCCAGCGCTCGTCCCTCGAACGCCTGCGCGGGGAAATGAAGGATGCCGAGCAGGACGCGTTCCGGCTCGAAGCCGCCCAGCAGGCCCGGGGCGAGTCCGGGGGAAAGGCGATCGAGGCGGTAAAAGCCATGGAAGGCGTCCACGGCACGATTGCAGACCAGGGCCGGGCCCCCCCGGAATACGCGACAGCGCTCAATGTGGCTGCGGGAAACAAACTTCATTTTGTGATCTGCGACACCGACCAGATCGCTGCCGATGCGATCCGGTACTTAAAAGACGAGCGGCTGGGCCGGGTGACATTCCTCCCGTTAAACAAGCTCAGGCCGCCCACGCTTCCTCCGGTAAAAGAGCCCGGTGTCGTTGATTATGCCGTTAACCTCCTCGATTACGACCCCGTGTACGACCGGGCGTTTGCCGTGGCACTCGGGGCGACGGTCGTTGTCGATACGCTCGAACGGGCCAGGAAACTGATTGGCAAATACCGGATGGTAACCCTTGATGGCGAACTGCTGGAAAAGAGCGGGGCGATGACCGGGGGTTCGGCAAAAAAGCCAGTACGGGGATTCGGGGCCGCTGTAGACGATGAGATCATCCGGATCCGGTCGCACCTTGCCGAACTTGCGGGAGAGGCAGCGACGCTTGAAGCGGGCGTCAAACGTATGACCGAAGAGGTCGATAGCAAACGGGCGCTCCGCAACGAGATCGACCAGAACGTCGCCCGGGCCGGGGCGGTCACCGAGGAATATACCCGCCGGTTCGAGGCGATCACGGTCGAGAAGCAGACCATCGAGGCTGCCGTTGCCCGGCAAAAAGAGGAGACCGGGAACAGCGCGGCGGAACTGTCCGCTCTCGAAGGGGAACTCGACAAAGTCACCGAAGCGATCAACGCGATCACGGCAAAGATTGATGCGATAAAAAAGAAACTGGACGACACCAACATCCCGGCGCTCACCGACCAGATGGAGAAGAAGAAAAAAGAGATCGAGGAAGCGGAACGGCGCCTGCGGAACAAGGAGGCGGACATGAACGATGCCTCCCGCGAACGACAGCACTTCACGGCCCGGACCGGGGAACTCTCCGAGGAACGCGCCCGGCTGGACGAGCGCAACCGGCAGATCGATGCGGAGGTCGCCGGGTCAAACGAGCAGATCGCTGCCCACAAAGCCGTGATTGGCGAACTCGAAGAGAAACAGAAGGAGTTCTCCGGGGAACTCGAAGGCCTGCGGAAGAAACGGGCTGACATATCGGAGAGCATTCACGCTTCGGAAACAAAACTGATGAAGTTCGATAACGACAAGGAACGGTTCACGATCCAGCTTACCGCCCTGGAGGAGCGGGCACAGGTGCTTGCGACCGAGATCGCTGCACTTGTTGCCATTGTCGGCGAGATAAAAACCGAGCTTTCCCTCACCGAGATTGAGGGAAAGATTGCCGATGCCGAACTCTCTCTCCATAAGATCGGCGCCGTGAACATGCTTGCCATCGAGGAGTACGAGAAGATAGAACGGCAGGTCGGGGAGCGGACGGAGAGGAAAGATACCCTCTCAAAAGAGCGGGCGAGCTTAATCGAGCGCATCGGGCAGTACGAGAAGATGAAGTTCGAGGCGTTCATGACCGCCTTTAAGGCGATCGACACGAACTTCCGGGAGATCTTTGCCCGGCTCACGAGCGGGAGCGGGAACCTGGTGCTTGAGAACGATGAGGATCCGTTCACCGGCGGACTCACGTTCGCGGTCAAGCCCCGGGACAAGAAAGTCCACCTTCTCTCGTCCCTCTCGGGCGGGGAGAAGTCGCTGACCACGCTCGCGTTCATCTTCCCCCTCCAGCATTACATCCCGGCGCCCTTCTACGCGTTTGACGAAGTGGATATGTCGCTTGACGGTGCGAACGTGGAACGGATCGCGTCGATGATAACCGACCTCGCCCCCTCGTCGCAGTTTGTCATCGTCTCGCTCAGGAAGCCGATGATCGAGGCGGCGCAGAGGATCATGGGCGTGACGAGCCGGCCGGACAAGAGCACGCTTGTTACCGGGGTCAAGGTTCATGGCTGAGCCAGGAAGGATCAGGAAAAAGCGGGCGGAGAAGAACGGGGCCGTTTCGGGTGAGGCAGGTGTCCCTGTTCCGGAAGAACCCGTGCCATCTCCCGGGGAGCAGGGCCCGGAAAATATTGTCGTTGCCGGGCCAGATGCCATGACTGCCGGGTCAGCCGGTCCCGATGTATCACCTTCGGCAGCCGACGCCTCCAAAGAACCGGAACCGGAGACTATCGAGGACCCGATTGAGATCCTCGTCGGGCTTGCAGAACGGGGCGAGATCGACCCGTGGAACATCGACATTATCGAGGTGACCGACCGGTTCCTCTCCGAGCTCGAAAGGCGTCGGCAGCTCAACCTCCAGGTCTCGGGGCGCACGCTCTTTTTTGCAGCGACCCTCCTGCGGATGAAGTCCGAGCAGCTGGATATCCCGTCGGAGGAAGAGGAGAGTGAAACCGGGGACGGTGAGGATTATGACCTTGCCGGCGACCTTGATTTCGAGGACGAGGGGCGCCTTGGGCCCATCGAACGGCTGGAGCGGGAGATCCAGCGCCGGCTCGACCGGAAGAACCTGCGGAAGAGTCCGGTAACGCTCTTCGAGCTGATAATCGAGCTCAAGAATCTCGAAAAGGAGGAGCGGAGGCGCCGCCGGCTTCCTCCCGCTGATGACGATTACCTTGTTGAAGCCGACGATGTGGTCGGCATCGCCCATGAGGAG
>JBAZHU010000033.1:0-11021 GCA_041652215.1 Methanoregula sp.
TGTCCACACATCCTTGTTTGCAAGTACAAGCTGTTTCATGTGGGCTTTCCTGTCCGCATAATACGCCTGCTGGGCCGGGTCCTTCCACTCAGTCCTTATGGCTTCAGCCAGTTTCCTGCCCAGCTCTTTTGCCTTTTTCTCCGCCGGCACAATCGCATCCGGGTTACCCATGAAGTTCACAGCAACCGTGCCGACCGTTGTTGCCCCGAGCATCCGCATCGCGGAGTTCATGTATTCGGCAGTCTCTTCTGCCATCGCCCCGCCGGCCGTGGAAACTGCACAGCCGTACTTCCCGGTAAAATGCAGGCAGTGGACACTGTCTGCCATCCGGTCGAGCATGGTCTTGAGCTGCGCTGTGACCGAATTGATGTAGACCGGCGACCCAAGCACGATACCATCGGCATCGAGCAGTTTCTCGTACAGGGCCGGCATATCGTCATCGTGGATACACTCGCCTTTTGCATAGCAGGCCGTGCAGGCTTTGCAGTACTGGATCTTTAAGGCGCAGACATCGACAAACATCACGTCCGCACCGGTTGCACGCGCCCCTTCGAGCACGCCAAGGACAAGCCGGCGCGTCTGGCTCTTTTCCCCTTTTGGGCTCCCGTTGATACCGAGGATCTTCATTCTCGTATTCACCAGTGTAGTGGTATGCCCGGGGCATCATAAAGATGTATGAGCCGTCAGGGCAGCGATGGGAGATAGTACTAAAACCATCAGAACTGAGATCTTACCATGCTTATCCGCGACAGTGCTTCCTGCAAGCACGAACGGGTTATGGATCGGAGTGTGCTCCTGGAACTCCTGCACCCGGACAAAGTCCCCGGTGCCGGGGATCTGGCGTGCAGCATCGCTCACGCAATTGTACCCACGGGGGAAGCCACACTCCCGCACCGGCTGCACAAAAGTACCGAACTCTATTACATCCTCGAAGGAACCGGCAGCATGCAGATCGATGGGGAAACCTCCCCGGTCCGCCCCGGGCAGATCGTGCTGATCCCACCCGGTGCCGTCCAGCATATCGAGAACACCGGTACGTGCGCACTCGTCTTTCTCTGCGTGGTCTCGCCGAAATGGCATGCGGCGGACGAGGAACTGGTCCCGGGGCCGTAATAACCGGTCAATCCTCACCTGTGAGCCGTGGAGGGAAAAGGGAAACATGAAAATATTACGGGGACTATTTTAACCTATGAGTGTGGAAGCACAGGAAGATCCGAAGTCCGGGTTCATCTCAAAAAACCGGCTGGAGGCCCTCGTTGACGGCGTGTTTGCCTTTGCCATGACCCTGCTTGTCGTAGGCCTTTCCGTGCCCGACATCCCCAAGGCAGAGGCCGCGACCCTGCTGCCGGCACACATCGCCACAATGTTCCCCGAGTTCCTCAGTTTCCTCATCGCATTTTTGATCCTTGCCAGTTTCTGGATCGTCCACCACGAGCAGTTCCATTACCTCCGTGAGGTCAATATGTGGGTGCTCTGGCTCAACATCTTCATCCTGATCTTTGTCGTACTGGTACCGTTCTCGACCAACCTCTCCGGGGACTATTCCCATGTAATGATAGCGCCGCTCATCTTCCACCTCAACATGCTCGCCCTCGGCCTGCTCTTCCTTATCCAGTGGCAGTACATCATCCACAGGCCGGCGCTCCTTACTGCACCGGTGCATCCCGGCCGCGTGCAGGATGCGGTCATGGAGCGATTCATCATCATCCTTTCGGCAGGATCCGGGATTGTCCTGCTCTTTATCGGGGTATCGTTCTCCACGATGTACATGTACATGGTCTTCCCCATCGTCATGCGGATCCTGATGTGGTACCTCCACGGGAAGCAGGCAGATACGAGTGCGCCGCAGGCCTGAACAGCCCGGCAAAAAAAACATTCCTAAACTATCGCACGTATAAAAAAACAAAAAAGTCCGTGTCAGAACCAGTAGTTCTTCACAAAGACTTTCGATTTTTCGACCCTGGGCGTGAAATGGATGAGCACCAGCGGGACGATAATGATCGTTACAATAACGTTTCCAATCATCCAGGATCCAAACACGGTCATAACCTGCGACCACTCGCTGATTCCTCCAATCGCCAGTGCTACTGAACCCCACGCGGCCCCGATGACATTGTTAAGGACCGTCCCAAAGAGAACGAGGTGGAAGAGATCGCGCTTGGACTCCATGCCGACATTCACGTCAAATATCCGGAATGCAATAAGGGGGATCAGGACCTGCCAGAGGTTAGCGAGCGCGAAATAGAGTGCCACCGTCACCGGCATCCCCGAGAGGAGACCGGCCCCGATGAAACTACCGGCATACGCGGCAAGCGCCCCGTACATGCCAAACCAGAGCGTAAAGATCAGCATGAACGCACCGGCAATAAAGATCATCGAAACACTGGCCGGAAGAGAGGGACTGATGATATGGGAGATCTGGAGGGAAAGCCATGCCAGCAGCGTGTTGATGATGATAAGCCCGATCACGAGGATGAGGAACGAGTATGTCGGACGTCTAACATTCTTCATAAATCACTACCACCCTCATATTATACGCTGTCCTAAATAGAATTTATCCCTCCACAACCACGGAAAGAGAAATCCGGGGGAAATATATGGAGCAGATACTTCTGAATGGCGCGTGAAGACAGAGAATTTTATGGGCGGATGCCGTAACACTAGGTACTGAAAAGGGATGTGCGGTTCATGATTGTTGCAGGGATTGATCCCGGGCTTGCCCGGCTCGGGTACGGCGTGATCCGGGTAGACCGGGGCACCGCGACGCCCGTCTGCTACGGGTGCATCGAGACCCGGGCCGGGACCCGGCCGGCCGAACGCATCCTTGAAATCTACACCGGCCTTGTGTCCCTGTTCGAACGCTTTCCACCGGATGCCCTTGCAATGGAAAAACTCTTTTTTTCAAAAAATATCACGTCCGCAATGGGGGTGAGCGAGGTCCGGGGCGTTGTCCTCCTCGCGGCTGGGCAGCGGCAGATCCCGGTAACGGAGTACACGCCAAACCAGGTCAAGCAGGCAGTCACCGGGTCGGGCCGGGCGGACAAGGCACAGATGCAACAGATGATAACCCGGCTCCTCCACCTGGACGAGATCCCGACACCGGATGACGCTGCGGATGGCCTTTCGATTGCCTTATGTCATATCCACGTCATGAGATAGTAAGAATGATCGCGTATCTGGAGGGAACGCCGGCCGCGACCGGTGACCGGTGGGTGGTGCTGGATGTCAACGGGATCGGCTACCGGGTGCACGTGCCCGAGCCGGAGATCCACGAGATCGCCCATGCGCCCGGGAAGGTAAAACTCCATACGTATATGGCGGTTCGCGAGGACGCGATCACGCTGTACGGGTTCCTGCACACGAGCGAACTCGAACTCTTTACCGTCCTTATCGGAGTCTCGGGGATCGGCCCGCAGATCGCGCTTTCCATCCTCTCCCGGATCTCCCTTGAGGACTTTGTCCTCGCCATTCTTTCCGGGGATGAAAAGTGCCTGACCCGGATCCCGGGCATCGGGCCAAAAAGCGCGAAACGGCTGATCCTCGAACTCCGGGACAAGATGAAAAAAGTGCAGGACGCGATGGCGATTGCCCCGACCGGGACGCAGGACCGTAATGTCAGTGATGCGGTAAGCGCCCTTGTCTCGCTCGGGTTTGCCGAGCAGGCGTCGTACGATGCGGTGCGGGCTGCCGCTCCAGGGAAGACCGGGGCGACGATCCAGTCGCTTATCAAGGCAGCGCTCGTGATTCTCAGGGACGGTGAGCGGAAGTGAGCGAACGGGTCATCTCCCCGGAACCTACGCCCGACGAGCAGGAGGACGTTACCCTCCGGCCGGCAACGCTGGATGCGTTTGTCGGGCAGGAGCCGGCGAAAAATGCGCTCCGGATCGCAATTGCGGCGGCGCAGCAGCGGGGAGAGCCCATCGACCACATCCTGTTTGCCGGGCCGCCGGGCCTCGGGAAGACGACGCTCGCATATATCATCGCACGCGAGATGGGAGCGGAGATAAAGACGACGACCGGCCCGGTGCTGGAAAAACCCGGGGACATTGCGGCCCTTGTTACCGCACTCCAGAAGGGAGACGTGCTCTTCATCGATGAGATCCACCGCATGAACCCGGTGGTCGAGGAGATCCTTTACCCGGCGATGGAGGATTTTTTTATCGATGTGATGATCGGTGAAGGCGCGAGCGCCCGGTCGATCAAGCTGACGCTCGAACACTTCACGCTGATCGGGGCGACGACCCGGCAGGGGCTGTTGAGTTCGCCGTTCCGGGACCGGTTCGGGATCCTCATCCGCCTGAACCTGTACTCGAGTGAGGATCTCGTCCGGATCGTGACCCGGAGCGCTGCCATCCTGAAGATCCCGATCACTCCCGATGGGGCAGCCGAGATCGCCGCCCGGAGCCGGGGAACGCCGAGAATAGGGAACCGGCTCCTGCGCCGGGTGCGGGACTTTGCCGTGGTGAAAGGCGACGGGACGATCACGGCGGAGATTGCGAAAGGCGGGCTTGACCTGCTCCAGATCGATGAACTTGGGCTGGACGATATCGACCGGCGCATCCTCTCGGTCGTCGCGGACGATTTCGGTGGCGGCCCGGTCGGTGTGAAGACTATCGCGATCTCGGTCGGGGAAGAGGTCAGGACGATTGAGGAAGTCTATGAGCCCTATCTTATCCAGATCGGGTTTGTGAAACGGACACCGCAGGGCCGGGAGACGACGCCGGCGGCGCTCGCCCATCTCAAACTGAACCAATCACAAAAGACGCTGTTCTGATAAGGAGATCCATTATTTTTACAAGGGCTCACAGGAGGCGGCACTCATCCCTCGCGGGGGTATGGGGAAATCAGCCCGAATCATCACGATCACCCGGATAAATTTTGAAGCACGATGCATGGGGGGTATTCCCTACTGAAATCCTTAAACCCGATAAAAAAAAGACTAGATAATAAAATAAAAAAATATTTGGGAATTATATCCCCGGGTGGCTTGTGGAACTTCAGTTTTCTTATATCGTGATCCTCTTTATCCTCTCCGCAGCAGCGACCGCAACGCTTGCCGTCCTGTGCTGGCGCCGGTGGAAATCGCCGGCCGCCCCGTACTTCACCCTCCTCTTTACTGCCGCCACCGTCTGGAACCTTGGGGATGCCGGCGAATTCTTAAGCATCACACCGGCGGCAAAATTCCTCTTTGTCTGCATGGAATACCCGGGGATGGTCGTCGTTCCCGTGGCATGGTTTTTAATCGTCCTCTATTACACGGGAAACTCACGATACCTTACAGGAAAAACAATCCCACTGCTGTTCCTGGTCCCGCTCATCACGGTGGCAGTGGTCTGGACAAATCCCCTGCACAATCTCTTTTACACCGGCATCGCATCGGTTCTCGAACAGGGAACGTTTGTCGGGATTTACCTGCACGGCCCGCTCTTCTGGCTTATTATCATCTATGCGTACGGTCTGTCGGCACTCGGCATTACCATCGTTGCGGCACGTTTCTGGACATCGCATGCTATCTACCGGAACCAGATGGCCCTTCTTCTTACTGCCTGTGCCCTTCCCCTTGCAGCAAATATCGTGTACGTTGCCCGGTGGGGGCCGGTCCCGTATGTGGATCTCGCACCCCTCCTCTTTATTATTTCAGGCATGCTTGCCGCATACGGGATCTCGCGGTACCAGTTCCTCTCGCTCATGCCGGTAGCGCATTCCCGGGTTTTCACCATGATAGCCGACGGCATCATCGTGGTTGACGACAAGGGCGATATCTGCGACATGAACCCGGCGGCGGAACGTATGCTGGGAACTCCCCCCGGACGGCTCGTCGCACAGCCTGCACGGGCGGTACTGCCCGGGGAGATCGGTGTATTGCCCGATGGCCAGCCCGTGATCCGGGAAGTCATGATCGACATCGCGGGCCGGCCGCAGTACTACGAGGCGTCCTGCATCCCATTCGACCCCCGGATCCCCGACCGGTCATCGTACTGCCTGCTCGTGCTCCGCGACATCACCCGGAGAAAACTGGCAGAATCAGCTCTTGCCGATGCCAGCAGGAAACTCGGGCTTATGACCAACATTACCCGGCACGACATCCTCAACCAGATCACAGCCCTTGACTGTTTCCTCGAACTGGGTGCCGGACTGGCACAGAGCCGGGAAGAGAAAGAGTACATCGCAAAAGAGCGGGAGATCATCGCAAAAATCCAGGAGCAGATCGAGTTTACCCGGGAGTACCAGAACCTGGGAACGGAAGCCGCGAAATGGCAGGACATTCATGCAGTCATTGCCCGGGCCGCAGCACAGGCCGATGCCGGGAAAGTCGTAATCCGCAACACGGTGCCAGCGGTTGAGGTCTTTGCCGACCCGATGCTCGAAAAAGTCTTCTCAAACCTCATCGGGAACGCGCTCCAGTACGGTGAAACGATCACCGGCATCTCGTTTACCGGCGATGTACAGAACGAAGAGTATCTGATTGCCTGCGAGGATAACGGGGTCGGAATATCAAATGACGACAAGTCCCGGCTCTTCACGAGAGGGTTTGGAAAACACACCGGCCTTGGCCTCTTCCTCTCCAAAGAGATCCTGTCAATCACCGGTTTTACCATCACCGAGAACGGTACGCCGGGCCGGGGCGCCCGGTTCGAGATCCGCATCCCGGCCGGGGCATGGCGGTTCGTAAAAGCCTGACCAATCCGGGATGCTCTTGGAAAAGCCATTGAAAGGCCGGATAACGTCCCGGCAACGGCTGGTTATTATCCATTTCCACTAAGGATTATTCAAAAAAAGTGCCGGGTTTCCCGGCGCTTACTGGGAAGAATGCCCCCTCAGGCAGGCTTATGCCGGCACCGCATTCACCGAAGCCGGCATCAGCCGGTCGAGCAGGAAGGAGGGTACCTGCTGCGAGGTCTTCACGGTGAGATCGAAGTTGTCCTTTGTCCCGGTCGAACCGAGATACGTTAAGGTGAACTGGAAATCGGCATCGTAAAGCGGGATCCCGATCGTCGTGATCTTCGCGTGCCTCGGGCTGATTACCCGGGTCTGGCCCACAACCAGCTGCTCGCGGTTGCCGTCAACATCGGTCGTGACCGAATCGTTGTATGCCATCACCGCGATCCGGCTGCTGCCAATCGTCACCGCTTCTCCGTCAGGGAGCGCGACAGTATAGTGAGTCACGTACGGGAGGCTCTTTCCCGAGACGTCCGTGGTGACCGTGACGCTGAACGTAAGGAGTGCGACAGTGACAATCACAATGATGATGCCGGCGATAACACCCAGCAGGAGTTTTGTTTTGTTCGGCATGCCGCCATCACCACGGGCGGCCGCACGGGGGGGATGATCCGTCATAGTATCACGTTCACCGGATTCAGGCATAAACATGTAGGGTGAAACGATCTGCCCGAAGGGCACCTGATTCGGGTTCCTGCCGGCCTCACGATCAATGGCTACGATTGTCCGGCCCCTGGATCTCGGGGAATGTCCAGTTCCAGAGTGCGACAGGGAGCGAAAAAACACGTGCGGCAAGCAAGAAACTGCGCTGCCCGATAAGATACCCGGCCCGCCACTACAGGCCGCCAGTCACCGGTCTGACGTTCGGGGTCTTTCCGGTAAGGCCGACAAAACTTCCGGAATGTTTCCTTCTTATTCCCGCGACAGGGCCGGGACAGACCGGATTTTCCCATAAAATCCATTATCCCCCCCAACCCATTGTACTACGATTTTGATGCGCATACCTATACAATCCGTCACGGCTGATGCCGGTCATGCAGAGATCTGCGGATGGGTCCACGAGGAAAGAGACCTCGGGGGGCTCGCGTTCTTTTTGATCCGCGACCGCACCGGCATCATCCAGGTGACCATCCCCAAAAAGAAAGTATCGGAAGCAGTGCTTGCCGCTGCAAAGAAAGTCTCGCGTGAATCGGTTGTCCGTGTCACCGGCACGGTAAAGGCAGTAGAGAAAGCGCCGGGCGGCAGGGAGATTGTCCCGGACACGTTTGAGATCATCAACCTCGCAGAAACCCCGCTGCCCCTTGATGTCTCGGAGAAAGTCGGGGTCGAACTCGATACCCGGCTCGACGCCAGGTTCCTTGATGTCCGCCGCCCCCGTGTCGCCGCGGTCTTCCAGATCCGGAGCGCCGCACTGCACGCGGTCAACAACTTCTTCCACAAGGAGGACTTCATCAGTATCACCACCCCGAAGATTGTTGCCGCTGCCACCGAAGGCGGGACCGAACTTTTCCCGATCGCGTATTTCGACAAGGAGGCGTTCTTAAACCAGAGCCCACAGCTCTACAAGCAGATGATGATGGCGGGCGGATTCGAGAAGGTCGTCGAGATAGGGCCGATCTTCCGGGCCGAGGAGCACAACACGACAAAGCACCTCAACGAGGCGACATCGATCGATATCGAAGTCTCGTATGCCGACCACAACGACGTGATGAAGATCCTTGAAGATCTTATTGTCAAGACGTACGAGTACGTGAACCGGAGCTGCGGCGACCAGCTGGCAAACCTTGAGATCGCGGATTTTGCCGTGCCAAAAGCCCCGTTCACCCGGCTGCCCTACTGCGAGGCCATCGAGATCGCGAAAAAGAAATGCAGCGAGCCGATCAAGTATGGCGACGACATCTCCGCCGCAGCAGAACACGCGATCGGCGACGAGATGGGCGCCCACTACTTCATCACCGACTGGCCCACCGAGATCCGGCCTTACTACGCGATGCCATACGATGACGACCCCTCGATCTGCAAGGCGTTCGACCTCATGCACCCGAGGATGGAACTCTCAAGCGGCGCACAGCGTATCCACCAGTACGACCTCCTTGTACAGCAGATTAAGAAAAAGGGACTTTCTCCCGACAGCTTCGAGTTCTACCTGCGCCCGTTCCGGTACGGGATGCCGCCCCACGCGGGATGGGGACTTGGCGCAGAACGGCTGATCATGACGATGCTCGGGCTCTCAAACGTCCGCGAAGCAGTCCTCTTCCCGCGTGACATGCACCGTCTCGTGCCATGAAAGCGTACTTCATCAACAAGGTATTGGCGACCACCGTGGTCGGGAGCTACCCCGTAGTGAAAGGCTCCGGCCTCAAAACTCTTTTTGATCCGTTGAAATCAGCGGTTGAGACCGCAGTCTCCGACCAGATCAATGCCGGCATCGACATCATCTCGGACGGCCAGGTCCGGGGCGACATGATCCAGGCGTTCTCAGGGAAACTCCCGGGGGTCAAGGGCCAGGACGTTGTCGGGAAGATCCAGCCGGCATCCGGTGCGATTACCGCAGCCGACACAAAATACGCCCGCTCAAAATCCCCGTACGTCAAAGGTATCATCACCGGCCCGTCCTCGCTCGCCCACGGCCTCCACATCAGCACACCGATGTACCGGAACAAGGAGGAACTGGCCCTCGATCTCGCAGCGGCACTTGCAGTAGAGGCCCGGTACCTGGAAGCAGCAGGGGTCACGCTCCTCCAGATCGACGAGCCGATCTTCTCGACCGGTGTTGCCGACCTTGCCGTGGGAAAGCAGGCCGTCGAGATCATCACGGGGGCCGTCAAGTGCCCGACCTGCATGCATGTCTGCGGCGGGCTCGGGAACGTGATCGACGATGTCCTCAAAATCAACGTGAACGTGCTGGACTTCGAGTTCTCGAAGAACCCGGACAACCTCGCCCTGTTTGGCGCTAAGGATCTTGCGGGCCGGATGATTGGCTTTGGCTGCATCGATTCCACATCGGAGTCGGTCGAGACGGTGCCGGAGATCAAGAAAAGGATCGAGAAAGGTGTCGAGGTTTTCGGCGCGAAAACGATGCTTGTCGATCCCGACTGCGGCATGCGGATGCGCTCCCGCGAAGCCGCGTTCTGGAAACTCAGGAACATGGCCGAGGCCGCAAAGGAAGTGCGGCTCGCGCTGTAACAAGCATTTCTTCAAAATAAAAAATAATAACAGATCTTTTCTATACGACCCTGGAAGTCGTCGAAGCCTCGATTCCGTGCTCCGTAATAATAAACGGCAGGAGCCGCTGGGGTGCTGCCGCGTCCCGGATCTTGTGAACCGCAAGCGTCCGCTCGATCTCGCTCTGGCTGATATCCGTTTTGAATTCTATCACAAGATCTGCTGCACGCATGAGACGCGTCATTTCGACCGGCGGATGGATATTGGTGTAAACAATAAATACGAGATTCGCTCTGCGTTTCCGCATCTCTTCGCGTGAGAACCGTAAAAATTTCAGCGCAGTATCGATCCCGTATTTGATAATAATAGTAGAGAGGGAATCAACGACAATCCTGCCGCCTATCATCTGGGGGAGGTACATATCGGGATGCATATCGCCGGCGTCCACCATCCCTGTCTCCACGTCCCCGTCGTTCATCAGGTACGTGCCCTCTTCGCCTTCGACCTTCCAGAACTGCATTGCTGCAAGGTCGACACCGGCAAGCGGCGTCCCGTACACCATGATGATCGATCCTTCGGGAAACCCCCCGTCAAGCAGGAGGTTGAGACCGACAATACCGGTGGATCGCTTCTTTGGTCTGGCGGTGATCGGGATGTCCTCGATCCGGCTGCTGGTATCCACTTCTCATTGCTCCGATTAATATTATTAACATCATATTAAATAAGTTTCCGACTGGAACCTGAATTTTGTCGCGAAATAATCGCGTATTTCTATATTATTGCCCCATTCTGCCGAATTTGTCCCGGAGCGTGCGACGCAGCAGCTTCCAGCCATGCACCCGGGGAAGAGAATCGACTATCAAAAGTTTTCTTGGGACCTTGTAACCCGCAAGATGTTTGCGGCAGAAGGCCTCGAACTCCTCTTCTGACAGTGTCGCCCCGGCCTTTAAGACCACCGCCGCGACCGGCATCTCGCCCCGACGCTCGTTGGGGATCCCGAAGACCGCCACATCCGCGACCGCCGGGTGCTGGACAACCACATTCTCTACCTCGGTCGGATAGACCTTCCAGCCCGACATGATGATCATATCCTTTTTCCGGTCGGTGATGTAGAGGATCCCGTCCGCATCCATGTA
>JBAZHU010000034.1:0-10908 GCA_041652215.1 Methanoregula sp.
CCGGAAATTCGTGCAGGGAAAATACCAGAAGCGAATTGACGGGGAAAGCGGCTCTGATGTGTATGACTTCAGGATCCGGAACGCGGAGAACAAACCCTGCTGGGTCCTGATATCTGCAGCTCCTATCGTATGGCAGGGAAGACCGGCAACCCTCGGCCTGATGACGGATATCACGGATCGCAAACAGATGGAACAGGCATTACGTTCGGCTAACAAAAAACTAAACCTGCTCTCAGGTATCACCCGGCATGACATCAATAACCAGCTAACGGTTCTGCAGGGATATCTCGCCATCCTTGAAACGAGGCAGTCCGATCCCACGGTCAGAGACCAGTTGCAGAAGGTCACCATCGCCACCCGGCGGATCGCATCAACGATCCAGTTCACAAAGGAATACGAAGAGATAGGGGTTGCTGCACCCCTGTGGCAGGATGTCCGCGAGCTCGTGGAAACGGCAGCACAACAGGCCCCGCTCGGACCTGTCACCGTGAATAACAGGATCCCTGACGGAACGGAAGTATTTGCCGATCCGCTGATCAGCCGGGTCTTTTACAACCTGATGGATAACGCAGCCCGGTACGGTGGGAAGATCACGGCTATCCGGGTCTGTCTTGAGGAGAGGTGTGAATGGTATTGTATTATCTGCGAAGATGACGGGGCCGGGGTTCCGGCGGATGAGAAAGAAAAAATCTTTTCGAGGGGTTTTGGCAGGAACACCGGGCTCGGGCTCTTTTTATCCCGGGAAATTCTTTCCATCACGGGCATCACGATAACCGAAAACGGGATTTTCGGTAACGGTGCCCGGTTCGAGATCATGGTTCCCCCCGGGGCATACCGGGCCCATCAGGATCCGTGAAAACGTGCCGGCCCCGTGGAACCCTGCGGTTCGCGGAGGACGGTTTCATAAAACCCGCTCCCCGTACCCGGCAGGAAATGCCCGCCCGTTTTTTCCTGCATCTCCCCAAGGGTGTCGTGCTCTCTTCAGGAAAGTGCATCGCGGTCGATCATCGGGTACAGTGATTTGACAATAAATGAGGTACCGTTTCGGGTATGGTACCCCACCAGGTCTTCCATCGTCTCTACCACGTGGGCGATGATGCCCTCTTCATCCCGAATTGCCGCCGCCGTAAAAAATACCCAGCTCCCTTCCCCGGCATGAATCTTTGAGAAGGTGATGCCTTCCCAGGTATCGTCAAGGCACGAGGATTTTTTGCAGTTCTCCGGAAAAAGCCGGGAAATCTCGTCATATTTTTCATCCATAATTAAATCGGCAAGCAACGGGCGATCATGATCGTAAAAAACGTTGCCAAACGTTGTTGCACCGATCATCTGGCCTGCCCGCAGCCCGGAGAATTTCTCCATCGCGGTATTCCATGACACGATCCGGTGATCCCTGTCGATCACCAGCTGGGGCAGGGGAGACCCACGGATAATCGCGTCGAGTTTCTTCTCTTCCTCTGCAAGTCTCTTCTCGGTTGTGATACGATCCGTGATATCGATACCGATCGACTGGTACTCGACAATTTTTCCCCGCTTATTGTAAAACGCCCGGATCATCCACTGGTGCCAGATCGTTGTACTGCCGTCGCTTCCGGGAAATTCGAGCGTTATGGTCACAGCAGAATATTCCCGACCGATTTTTGTGAGGGCCTCCCGGACAATTGCCTGGTTTTCTCTGGAAAGCAGCGGAAACACCGGATTCCCGATAAGATCGCCGGCATCTTTCTGCATGAACGCACAAAAGTTCTCATTTACAAAGGTAAAGGTCCCGTCAGTCTCGTAATTGCATACATACGCCGGCATGTCCTCGACGAGCGCCCGGTACTTCTGCTGGCTTAAGAGAATTGCCTCTTTTGCCCGTCGGTGCCCTTCCATTTCAGATTTGAGCCGTTCGTTAATCTCGTGGAATTCGGCAGTGCGCCGTTCCACCATTGCCTCAAGGTGCTGCTGGTATTGCCTGATCTCGGTAATATCTTCTAACATGATCGATGCGCAGGACTGCCCGTTTTCGTCGACGACAGGTACCATTTTGACGATGAAACTGAATTTCTTCCCGCCACGTTCGAAGGATTTTTCTGTTGTATGTGCATTGCCGTCAAGGACCGTTTTCATAATCTCTTCAAACGTGCCGGAGAAACTTGCGGATAATCGGGAATAGAGCATACTGTGGCCGGTCACATCCTCGCGTTTCAGGGAAAACATCCGGAGAAGTGCGTCGTTTACATTCCGGATAAATAGATCCTTGTCGACGATTACCACAGGTAAAGAATACAGGTTGAGAACAGAAGCAACCGGGACCCGCACGGCAAGCGTGTAGATCTTTGCCTGGCCAAACTGCCGCATTTCGGCCTGCCCGGAAAACCGGAGCGTATCGAGATACCGTGCCGTGGATACCCGGTTGAGCGACAACGCGTTTGCGATTTCACTGATGGTCAGGCCCTTTGGATGTGCCTTAAGGATCTCTTTGATGCGTGCGATCTCTTCATCCCGGTGATTCATGGAAAAATGGCTCGGTGGATTAAAAGGGTATGCCGGGAAGAGCAGATGAAGGTTACGGTGATTGTCGATCATTCGTGATGCACAGCGCATCGTTTTGGTTATATATCGCGCCATATCCGGGGTTATTGCATTGTGCCTTTCCATACTGTACCGGAATGCGGGAAAAAAAGTCCTGATGAGGGAACAGATCTCCCAAAATGACTTTGTTCTCCGGTGCATTTACCTCAGCCATCCTTCATGGTACCGGCGCCCCGGGAAACCCGGGTGCGGTATGCCGGATCGTGAACAAACCGGAAATACAATCGGTAACAGGCGATAGATATGGAAAAACAGGAGATTTTGGATCTCTTTAAAAGTGCTGAACACGGGGATGTTTCTGCACTCAGCCAGATACGCGAGCAGTATCTCCAGATAAGTGAAACGAATAACGGTCTTTTTGAGATACAAACCGTCCTTCGGAAGATCTCGTTAAACGATTTTACCGTCACGGTCACAGGAACCTATTCCGGCACGCTTGCGGAGGTGGCACGCGAAGTAAATACGATACAGGAACGGCTCCTCCACTTAGAGACCACGGCAAACCACATCGCTCTTGGAAACATCGACGACCTGGCGGAATTCAAAAAGATCGGCCGAAGATGCGATAACGATGAGATGGTACCGGCCTTTACCCGGATGATGACCGCAGTTTCTGCCATGATCGCGGACGTGAACATGTTATCTGCCGCCGCAAAAGAAGGCGGGCTTTCTATCCGGGCTGACGCGACACAGCACCAGGGAGAGTTCAGGACGATCATTGAAGGGTTCAATACCTCGCTTGATGCGATCACCCTCCCCTTAAATGAAGGCATGCGGGTTTCCCATGAACTTTCCCGGGGCAATTTCTCCGCACGCATGGATGAGAGCGTCCATCTCTCCGGTGATTTTGCAAAATTCCGCGATGCGTTAAACGGCATCGGAAGCAATGTCTCGGTCGCGGTCGCCGAGATTACCCGGGTTGCGGATGCGTACGCGAAGTATGACTTTACTGCCCATACTGAAAGCAACGCGAACCTGTCCGGGGATTTTGTTGAGCTCCTGACCTCCCTTAACAAGGTTGGTACTGAAGTATCCGAAGCGATCGATATGGTCAACGTGCAGGTAAAGAACCTGTCACGGGAAGCTGATGAGACGGCATCCGGCCTTTCCCAGATGTCCGCCGGGTCTGAAGCGATCGCCCAGAACACGACGCATGTCCACGAGAACATGGAAAAGGGACACGAGGGCATATCGCAGGTATCAAAAGCGATGGAAGACCTTGCTGCCGCTGTCGAGGAAATCACCACAAACATGGAAACGGTCTCGAACCTGGCAAAGAAAACCAAGGACCTCAGTAAAAACGGTGTCGGGCTTTCCCGGAAGGCAAACGACAGCATGGGCAGGATCAACGATGCGACGTCCGTGGTGAATACGAGTATCACGGAGATCAGCGCAAAGATGAGCGAGATCGGTAAGATTGTCGGTATTATCCGCGATCTTGCCAACCAGACCAACCTGCTCGCCCTCAATGCCGCTATCGAAGCAGCACGCGCCGGTGAAGCCGGGCGGGGATTTGCGGTTGTTGCTGCGGAAGTGAAATCGCTTGCGCAGGAATCCCGCACATCTGCGGAAAATATCGAGACCATGATCGGGGATCTCCAGAAGCGGTCGAACCATGCGGCTGAAGCGGTGACCGTGGCGACAAAAGAAGTCAGCACCGGCAGTAAGGATGTCGAAGACACCATCACGGTGTTCAACCAGATTGTCGAGTCGGTCGAGCAGGTTTCACGAAACACCGAGGAAGTTGCCGCCGCAACCGAGGAACAGGCAGCAACCACCGAAGAGATTACCGCAAGTGTCAGCGAAGTGACACGTCTCTTTGAAGAGACCGAAAAGGAATCCTCCGATACTGCTGCGGCAACCGAAGAGTCGCTTGCCTCGATTGAAGAGATCAATAAAGCGATGGGCGATGTCAACAAGGTTGTTGCCGATCTCACGAATGAAATGACCAAATTTAGCGTGTAGGGAGGATGTCACATGCCAGCAGAAAACCGGCCGGATGCCAGGAACCCCCGGGCTCCGGCAACATCCGATGTCCCGGGAAATGCGCCGGAAACGATCCAGGTCGTGGAGTTCCTCCTGGAAAAAGAACACTATGCCATCGATCTCTACGATGTCAAGGAAGTCGTCGACTATACCACGATCACCCGGCTGCCCAATACCCCGGCCTCCATCAAAGGCATCATCGATCTGCGGGGCGAGATCACAACCATTATCGATCTCAAGGAACGGCTCAGTGTCACTGCGGAAAAAACCGGCATGGGTGATGACAACCGGCGGATTATTGTCCTCGATGAAAAGCTGACCGGCGTCAAGATGGGGATCATTGTCGATGACGTCCTCTCCGTTTCAACGTTCGATCATGCCGATGTCGACCGCTCGTCCGCATCGCTGTATGATGAGGATACGGCAATCAGGGGAATTATCCGGAAAAAAGTACGGGTTCACGACAAGGAAGTCTCCGACCTGATTGTCTGGATTGGCATCCGCCAGATCCTCAGGGATGTTGATTGCATCAAATCCTAAATTCCTGCGTCGGTCAGGTACAATGACAAAATCGGGCACAACAAAGGATGATCCAGGAGTAAAGAACGTATGATACATGCATTGTATGTCGATGACGAACCGGACCTTCTCGAAATCGGGAAACTGTTTCTCGAACAATCCCATGACATCGCCATCGATACGGATGTCTCGGCAAAAGACGCACTCGCCAGGGCCAGGACCGGGAAGTATGATGCAATTATTTCGGATTATGTCATGCCGGAGATGGATGGCATCTCGCTTCTCAAGCACATCCGTGGAGACTGCGGGTCAAAAACCCCGTTTATTCTTTTTACCGGCCGGGGCCGGGAAGAAGTGGTTATCGATGCGCTGAACAGCGGCGCCGATTTTTACCTCCAGAAAGGCGGCAATCCCCGGGCGCAGTTTGCCGAGCTCAGGAGCCTGCTGATCCAGGCGGTCGAGCGGCGCAAAATGGAAGATGAATTCAAAAAAAGCGAGGAGCGGTACCGGGACGTTGTCGAGGACCAGTCCGAAGCCATCTGTCGTTTCCTCCCGGATGGAACGCATGTCTTTGCCAATGCCGCCTATTGCGCCCTTGTCGGGAAGAAAAAGGAGGAGTTGATCGGGAAGAAGTTTATCCCGAACATTCCTGGAGAAGATCTGGCCGTAACAAAAAATTACCTGCGTTCCCTCACGCCGGCAGATCCCAAGGGGTGCATGACCCAGCGTATTATCATGGCGGACAAATCGATCCGCTGGGTACGGTGCAATGACCGGGCCATCTTTGACGAGAAGGGTAAGGTAATCGAGTACCAGTCGGTTGCCCGGGATATCACCGAGCAGGAAAAGGCGAAAGATGCATTGCTTGATTCGCAGAGGAACCTGCAGTACATTATCGACTTTATGCCGGACGCGATGTATGCGATTGATTCCACGGGGACCGTCAAGATATGGAATAAAGCCGCAGAAGTAATGACCGGTATTCCCGCAGGGGATATGATTGGCAAATCCGATCATGAATATGCGGTTCCGTCCTACGGCAAACGGATCCCTACTCTTGTGGATCTCATTCTCCACCCGGGCACTTCGCAGCGTTCCCCGTACGAACACGTCCAGAAAACCGAGGGGACGACGCTTGTCAGCGAATCGCACGCGACCTTTCCTGACGGCAGAGCAATTGATATCTGGATCAAGGCATCCCCGCTTTACGATCACGAGGGGAAGATTTCGGGTGCACTGTCCGTTATTCATGATGTGTCTGCCTATAAGCAGCTTGAAGCGGCGCTCGTGCAGGCAAACCGGAAGCTCAACCTGATGAGTGCAGTGACCCGGCATGGCATCCTCAATAAGCTTACCGTCCTGAATGCCTACCTGGACCTGGTCAAAACCGATCCCTCATCTTCAACGGTTTCGCAGCGTCTCGACCGGATCGAATCAACGGCAGACGCAATACGCCGGCAGATTGAAGCCACCCGGCACTACCAGGACATGGGCGTGAAAGCACCGCTCTGGCACAATGCCTTTGACTGTTTCAACGAATCGCTCTCCCACCGTGATGCCAGGAAGGTGCGGTGCACCAATAATCTTTTGGGGCTTGATGTCTATTCAGATCCGCTGCTCGAACAGGTTTTTGCAAACCTTATCGAAAATACCCTGATGCACAGCCCGGGCGCGACCGCAATCTCATGCTCCTATGAGAAAACCTGCGACGGGCTCTCTATTATCTACGAAGATAACGGGGTTGGAATCCCGGATAATCAAAAAGAAACGGTATTCCGGGAGGGTTTTGGAAAGAACAGCGGTCTTGGGTTGTTCCTTGTCCGGGAGATCCTCGCGATTACTGGCATCACCATCCATGAAAACGGCAAGGCCGGTAAAGGCGTGCGGTTTGAACTTCATGTGCCGGAAGGATACTATATGGTTCATGCTTCCGGTGCCGGATCGCAAGGGGGGAATAAAAAAAGGCACTCCTGCAAACAGATGGCGGAAACGCATAAGGGACCAGGAAATCCTGCAAAAATAGTTCTGGAGAAACCAATTTTCCCGTGAACTGAAATGCCCCCACTTCGCACCGCGTCGTTTACGGTGAGGAGATCGTGTGCCATGAGCGATGACCTGATTCAGGTAATTACCCTGTCAGCGCAAATGGGAAAACACCCCCCTGGCGGGGGTAAAGCCTCAAAGAGCGTCAGAGTTTCCCGAATGAATCCTGCCGGGCAGCAAAAATACCATTTTTCGCGTACCGGCACCCCCTGCCCGTCCTAATACACGAGCAGGAAATATGCCATCGCGGTCGTGAGGAATGCGCCCAGGAGAATGATGAGTGCAACCGGCAATAAAAATCCCATCATGCCGTTAACCGTGGACGCGAGCTGGGAGATCCGCTGCGAACCAAAGACCACGATGCCCTTACACCACGCGGTCGCGCCGGCTGTTCTGGCGGGAGCGGCATCGGCAAGGGCCTCCACGACCGCTTCTTCTACCCGTGGATAAAATGTGTCGACCGGGACCCGGAGCCCCACCTGGTTTCTCCCGGAGATCGTGTTGACGACGTGGGTATCGGTTGTCATGACCTCACACTCGTCAACATGGGCGAGCAGCCGTTTGCGGATCTCGTCACGGGCGCCGGTCTGCATGTTGTTCCCGTCAAAGAGGACGTACGCGGTTGTCTGCCCGCCCGCATCCACGACCAGCACCTGTACGCCGAGATCCCCAAACCCGTCCTGCCGGGAAAACGGGAACGTCCGGGCCGCATAGCCGGCCGAGAACCGGTCTTGCTCCCGCTGTGCGGTTCCGGCAAACGCCCTGTCAGCAGCGCCGGTATATTCCATGGCGAGTTCTGTTCCCGGGTGGACGCCGTCCTCCATTGCATCCATGCAGTTGTGGGCATCGACAAACGCGACGTTTTTGAAATATTTCCCGCCCGATTTCATGATCGCGAAACCCACGGAAAATTCGAGGTCTTCGGTCACGAGCGGCGACCGGGTCCCGATGGCGACGACCGTATCACCGAACGCCTGCGCGAGCACCTCCACCGACCCGCACCGGTACCGGGCCGACCGCGTGCAGCCGGTGTTACCGCAGTTCTCCGGCCGGGCCGCGATGACGGCAGACCCGACTTTCCGTACCTCGCTCTCATCGACCGGGTTGAAATCGTGCGAGGCGGAACCATGAAAGACCATCGATGAGGTGCCCAGCATCCCGTGGAGGATCTTCGGCAGATTGCTCCCGCCGACTTCGCCGAGGGGGCCGGGGTGGACGTTTGGCACCGTTAAAAAGATCTCCTCTTTTCCCTCCCGCTGCATCACCAGCGAGACCTGGGGGACGACCACGCTCTCACCGATGCTCCGGAAAAAATCGTCAAGTTTATGGCTGCCCTCCGAGAGGTGGGCCAAAAACGCGTTTGCGAGTTCAAGCGGCCCGACCTTAAAGTTCGCCTTCATCGGGCGTTCGACAACTATGATGAAGAGAAGGACGCCAACCGCGAAACTGATGTGAAGGAGAAGGGAGAGCTGCACGAATTCAAGGCCAAGAAACGGTGCAGCCCCGATCACCGCAATGCCGGAATGGACAAGGGCCGGGACGACAATCCGCCTGAGGTGATAATCGACGACCGCAGCAAGAAGGAGCATCCGGAACGCGAAGACGAACGCAAGCGAGACCGCAAAAAAGAGCGGGAACGAGAAACGGAATAACAGGATGGGCGAAAGCGAGACAAAAAGCGAGATGACAAGACCGATCGCGGCCGTGAGTCCCGACCAGTCATACGTGAGTTTCCCGGAAAACCGGCGGGCAAGCCACGGTGTCAGGACGAGTGCGGCAACTGCCGGGAGGAAGTAAACCGCGATGGGAAAAAGGGCCGGGTCCGTGAGGTTTTTATCGCTCCCGAGCATCGCCATGACTTCGATACAGCCCGAAAGGAGGACAATGACGGCAAGCGATTTTATCCACGAAGGGCTTGTGACGATATATTTTGAGAGACCCTCCAGTTTCTTGTCAAATTCACCGGTCACGGGAACATCCTTCCTGTGCGGTGCATCCCGTTCTTCGGGTCGGGCCGGGTGGCGGTGGTAGAAAGGGGGATCATGATCGTAAATGAATATGTGGGGTGAGATGGAATGAACGTTTCCGCGCCCCATGACCGGGGCCGTTGTTGCCAGGGATTTTTTTATGCAGACCGGTTCCCCCGGCACTCAGTCCCGGTAACCGAGTGCCGTTTCAACGGGGCATGTGTCAGTGCAGAGTCCGCAGAGATAGCACTCCCTTTTTGAATCAAACCGGCCAGCCGTTGATGCAGGGCAGATCGTTTCGCATTTTTTGCAGTTGATACAGTCCGGTGACTGGCGCAGCCGGAACCAGCTTATCTCTGCAAAGAAGGAAAAGAGCACGCCGAACGGGCAGAGGATCCGGCAGACCGGGCGGTACACGAATACCGAGAGCAGGACAAGGCCGGCGGCGACAACCAGCATGGCGGAGAGTGTGAGGGAGAAAAGGTCGTAGAGTCCGGTGTATCCCATCAGGTCGACGAGGTACACGGCCGCGATGACGGTTGCGACAAAGACCGCAAGCCGGATCAGTTCGAGGATCCCGGTGCGCCGGATCACAATCTTTTTTCCCGGCACCGCAGAGGCCAGTTCCTGAAGGGATCCCACCGGGCAGATGGTGCCGCAGAACGTCCTGCCGGTCAGCAGCGCGAGTACGACGACTGCACAGATCACGACAATGCCGACAGTCAGGGCCGATGTGCCGGTCACCACGCTGACGATCCCCCCGAGTTCCAGCGGCATGATCGGTGCTACAAAGACAAAACCGGCAAGCGTGCCAAGGCCGGCGGCCAGCAGCACGATCTTCCGGGTCATCACGCCCGTTTTCCAGAGATACGCGGCGAGCACCGTTCCGGCACCCATGTAGATGAGTGCATACACGGTTCCTGCAACGGTGCTTCCACTCAGGAGGGCGGTTGCGATCAGGGAGAGCCCGAGCCCAAAGAGAGACGAAAGTGCAAGGGCTGGAAATGTGCCCTTAATCCGAATTCCCAGTACTCCCGTTCTGACCAGAGCAAATAGTATGCCGGCAAAAACGAGAAAAAGGATAATCTCAGCGAGGGGAACAGACAGGTGGATGGTATCCAGGAATCCTCCGGATGAAACGTTCTGTACGGTGGAGGAGGCGGTATCCGGTGCCGGGGATGACGCACTCACGGTCGTGGTCTGTGCCTGGACCGGAGCGGCAGTTGTCGCTGCCGAACTGGTCCGTCCCGTATAATCGCAGAGCGAATTCCCGTCGGCATCGACAAAGAGGAAACACCGGCCCGGGGAGGTGCACCCTCCGATTCCTTTGGGACAGACCGCGGCGCAGGCAGGGTACGCGAGCCCTGCGGTAAGGAGGACTGCTGCCATGGTGCGTCTGGCGGATCTGATGGGCTGCATAATGCTGACCGTTTCCGGTTATTCACCGGGTTTTTAGTCAGTCACCGATGCTGGAAGATAAAAAATGGCTGTATCTAACTGGTACAAATCTTGATGTCAAAATGAGATATTCTTCACCGGCACAATATTATTATTTTATATAACCCTGGCAGTCCCGGATAGGGTTTTTAAAAGGAAAGCCCGGGGAACCGGTCTGCCGCGACCACAATCTCTTTTTTAGATAAGGATCTATAATTCTGTCAGAATGGTTCACCATCATCTCCCGGCCTGTCCCATCTGCCAGCGGGATGACACTGTCGTCATCCACGAAGATCTTGGCGACGACGGTCATTTCTGCATGTGTTCGGGTCCCGACGGCTGCGGCTCGACATTTGTTCTGGGCCCGGACGGCTCGCTG
>JBAZHU010000035.1:0-10826 GCA_041652215.1 Methanoregula sp.
TGCCGGCTGCCCGCGCGTATTGTAGAGTTTTTCCTCAATATGTCCCCGGAGAAAACCTTTTTTACGGTTTACTGCCTCAAATTTTCGTATTTCACCCAATGATCGATGAGCGCCCGCGAGATGCTCATCGGTGCTGGAAGTGGCGGGAGGCTGTCCCGGCAAAACCAGCCTGCCGAGACGATCTCGTTGTTGTCGATCTCAATCTCACCGGCAGCATACTCGGCAATAAACGCGATCATGAGAGAGTCAGGAAACGGCCATGGTTCGCTCGCGAAGTACCTGAGGTTTTTTACTGCAACGCCCACCTCTTCCTGCACCTCGCGGTGGACAGCATGTTCCAGCGTCTCACCCGGTTCCACGAAACCGGCGAGTACGCTCTGCATCCCGGCCGGGAACCGGGGCGAGCGGGCAAGCAGGATCTTGTCACCCCGCGTAATGAGCACAATGATTGCCGGGGAGATGCGGGGATAGATGACAAGGCCGCAGGCCGGGCACCGTTTTGCCCGTTCTGTAAGGACCGGCACGGTGGCAGTCCCGCACCGGCCGCAGAACCGGTTCGCTTTTGCGGACGCGATCATCCGGACTGCATAGGCAGCAATGGCGAGATCCCCTTCAGGTATTCTGCCATAGAGTTCCCGAACGCCGACAATAACCCGGCCCTCCGGGAGCTGATTTTCCTCCGACAGTTCTATCGCGTAGCAGGGTCTGGTATCCCGGTGTCCGAGATATTCGACCGGCCCGACAGCGTGGCCAGACGGTGATGGGCCGGCATCAGTATAGATCTGCGGAACGTCACCATCGCAGATTGCCACGCTACAGTCAGAAACGAGCACAAAGAGCGCTCCTGCCGGGACAGTTGCCGGTTGTGGGAACTGCTGGGTGAGCGTGGTGACTGAAAAGACTGCACAGTGGGGGTTGGGATCGGTAGGTGTGAGACCGGGTGTCATGGGAATACTCGCGTTCGTTTAAAAAACGTTAGCACTGGCCAACGATAAACAAGTGGTTTACATAATTTTAGTCCCAGACTCTGTCACCAGGAGTCCTGAAAAAAAAATATCAAAATACCTGCCATTCGAATTCATTATCTCTCCATACTACGAAGATATACAATACTCTGCCAGCGTACTGTAATACCTGGCCCCGGGAAGTCCAGAATCCATGTCACGTTTTTTCATGTATGCCTTCATGGCCGCTGTCATTGCTGCCGCGATGATCGCGACCGGCTGTATTGCCAACCAGAGCACCGCGCAAACGGTACCGGCAACTACGACGGGCCCTGTAGTTTCAGCCACGTCAACGCTCGCATCTTCCGCTGAAATTCCCGCCGTCACACCAACGCCAGCGTCCGTTTCAAAACCGCTCGAAACCATGCCAGCGGTTCTCCCGACGGTGAACGTGCCGGCGGGGTCGGTCGCGCAGTATTATGTGTACACCTTAAACGGGAAGACCGGGGTACTGCCTCTTGCCCTCTCAACTTCAGTGCATGGAGTGTATCAAAATACATCTGAACCCTCCGCAATCGGGGGAAACAGTTCATATTACCTTTCGTTCATAAACGACCCTGCACAACAGACAACGATCGCGGCGCTTGCTGCGGCCATCAAGGATACAACCGATGTTCCCTCGGAACAGGCGCGGATCGCGGCGAGTCTCGTCCAGCACATCCCAGCTTATGACGGCCCGGTCTACCAGTACCCGTACGAGGTGCTTTACAATGATAAGGGAACGAGCGGTGAAAAATCGCTGCTTCTTGCCGCACTTTTAAAGCAACTCGGCTTTGGGTCGGCAGTTTTCTCCTTTGCAGATGAGGGGCACCTTGCGTCCGGGGTCAGCGCTCCCTCGCCCTATGATTACGCAGGAACCGGTTATGCACTCATTGAGACAACAGAGCCTGCAATCATTACTGATGACTCGACTACATTTGCATCCGGCCAGACGCATACCAATCCTGTAGTAATTGTAGCGGGCAACGGCCGGACCCTTGATACAGTTTCCCTGGATTACATGGATGCTCGTACATGGATCTCGATTATGAAAAGTTCCCCCCACCTTTCAGACATGCAGAGCCAGCAGCTTGAGTCACTCAACACGAAATATGATTTGAGTTACTTCACCTGCCAGATCTGTAATCAGTCGGCCACTGTCTGATCCAGTACTTTTTTTCCGGTCGGGTATACATTTGGGAGCCAGGTAAGTAAACTATAACTTTTAAACATCCCGGCTGGAATACAGCAAACATCGAAAACTCTTTAAGGTTTTTTTTGATAAGATTGTTGGAATAACCGGTGGAAACCGGTTTTTTCATATCAAAGGATGATGCACGATGGCTACGTACTTCAAGTGTGAAACCTGCAGCGGTTTTGTGAAACCGACTGACCTCCTGAAGCCCCGGTGCAGCAATGCCGGCGGCTGCCCGCTTTCAGAACCCAAGATCTTCCGGATTGCAAAAAACGGCTGCCCCATCTGGTCGCCACAACTTTGCGCACAGTAACCCGGTTCTTTTTTTCATCTGACATTTTTCCCGGGTTATCGGTTAGTGCCGGTAATCTCTGGCTTCATTCTTACCGGCCGACCCCTTACCGTAACGAAACAGAGCCAGACCCCCTTTTAATGAATCTGCGGGGAGCGGTCTTCACCCCCTCCGGCAATTTTTTCCCCAAGGGGACGGATATTTCCAAACCCTCATACATACCTTAATGACGCATTCGGACAAGAAAAATGCAGATGAAAGAGGATACCCGGTGGAAACTTTTCGCAGCAATCGGGCTTGTCACGCTATCCCTTGCTCTTTATACCGTCCACTTTCTTGTTTTTCAGGATGTACACCACATCTTGATCTACCTTGTCGGCGACCTTGCATTTCTCCCGATCGAAGTGCTGGTCGTTACCCTCATTATTGACGAGATGCTGGAATCGCGGGCAAAACAGCAGCGCATGGAGAAACTCAACCTTGTCCTCGGCACCTTCTTCTCGACAGAAGGTATGCCGCTTCTTGCCATGCTTGCAAAGGCCGATCCAAACGTGGCAGAGCTACGGCGCGAGCTTGTGGTACGCGACACATGGACTCCTGCACAGTTCCGGAACCTTCAGGCGTTTCTTTTTCGGCATCCGCCCGGTGTCAGCATCGACCATCTCGACATGAGCCTCGTGCGGGAGTTCCTTATTTCCCATGAGGAATTTGTCCTGCGGATTGTCGAGAACCCGATGGTCTTTGAGCACGAATCCTTTACCGGCTTTATGCTCGCACTCGGTCACCTGACTGAAGAACTAAAGGCACGTAAAGATCTTGCATCCCTGCCCCACTCAGATCGTGTCCATCTCGAACGCGATGCGAACCGGGTCTATTGCGCACTCATATCCGAATGGCTACGGTACATGGAGCATATCCACTGCCATTACCCGTATCTCTTCTCGCTTGCGATGCGGACCAACCCGTTTGACGAGTCTGCATCCGTGGTGGTGTCGTAAGGGAGCAGTAAAAATCCCTACCGGAATATAAAGGGTCCTGAAATGGAGCGTCTTCGCATATTTTCCCGAAGATCCCGGCCCGGTTTTTATTCTGCGAGGTTCAAAGTGATGTCACTGGCACCATGATCCGTGCTCTGGAATCCCCAAACTTTCTTCCCGAGGTTGACGGAAAAACGCTGCATGTAAAAAATAATGCCAAAATGATATGCGGGCTCGTTCTGGTGCGCCTTTCGTCAGACCGCGTAACATAGTACTGTCAGATGTGTGGGTATTCTTAAAAAATTTCAGGCTCAAATCCGGATTGTTCAGAAGCGGTTGAATCGGGATTTGACCCGAACGGGCTAATGCGAGGGATGGGAGTCGAACCCATGAATCCCTGCGGAACTGGATCTTAAGTCCAGCCGAGTTGGCCACTTTCGTACCCTCGCGCTCTATAGTATTTCGTGCCTACGATAAAAAGAATCGTGACCGGGGGTTCTCTCATGGCAAAAAGTATGGTGCTGTATCCTTCGCTGTTCACACAGTTTCCCTCTGGTCACGCAGGTTCACAGGCAACACAAAAAACATACACCCCGCAAGATCCGATGCATCCCCTTTGCCACGCATTATATGAATGGCCGGTTCCATACACTATCCGGCGAGTGAATGACCTTGTTTGAGTGTACAGGCTGGGTTGAGCTGGATGGAACCCTGCTTTCCACAGCTGACGTTGAGAAGATTGTACGGTCGGATCCTGAAAAGATCCGTACATTCGGCGGCGAGTTTGCACTCTCGTTTGATACCTGCCATGCACGCGATCATTATGGGATTATCCCGGGCCCGGGGCCGAAAGGCGCTCTTGTCTGCAACGGGCAGGTCCGGTTTTCAATCGAACCAGACCCTGCGCCCTGTACGCTTGAAGAGGCCATTGTAACAGCAGTCCGGCTCAGGAACACGGAAGGTGTGACTGCCCTCTCGGGAGGGGTAGATTCAAGCCTTGTCGCGGCGCTCGCGCAGCGGGAGTGCGTAGCAGTCGGCCTTCCCGGGTCTCACGACCTCGCGCAGGCCCGGCACGCGGCAGAACTGCTCGGCCTTACCTGCACCGAAGTTGAGATAACTCCGGAAGAGATCGCGGACGCTCTTCCCATTGTTGTTGCCGCAATCCCAAAAAAAGACCCGGTCAATACCAGTATCGCGGTTACCCAGTTTTTCATCTCAAGGTGGGCGGGAGAGCACGGGTACCGCCGCATTATTACCGGGCAGGGAGCAGATGAACTCTTCGGTGGTTATGCCCGCTACCTGTCGTCTTCTGCGCTTGAAGACGATCTTGCCCGTGATGTTCTCGGGCTTGAACTCCAGGCAGAACGGGACCAGTCGGTTGCCGCGCTCCATAATACCTACCTCTCCATGCCCTACCTGGATATCCGGGTCATGCGCGCTGCACGCGCGATCCCGGCCCGTGAGAAGGTACGAGACGGGCAACGGAAAATACCGCTGCGGGAAGTCGCAGCGCACCATATCCCGCAGGAACTGGCAGGATACGGCAAAAAGGCCATGCAGTATGGAAGCGGGGTCTGGGGAGTATTGAAGAAGCTTGCCCGTAAAAATGGATATAAAACGTCCGTGCAAGATTACATAGACCACATCGGACGGGTGGAACATGGTCACTGAAAAAGACGTGGAGCATATTGGCGAACTTGCCGATATTGGCATCGATACTGCTGAACTGGCTATTTTTACCGGCCAGTTCAACGCCATCGTGGAATATTTTGATGTACTGGACCGGGTGCAGGGTGATGGCGCGGTACCCAGGGATCTCTATAACGTGCTGCGGGAGGACGTCATCGAACCCTCACTTTCGCATGATGAGGCGACGCGAAATGCCGGTGCACAGGAAGACGGATTCATTAAGGCCCCGCGGGTGATGTAGTGGCCGTGCATACGATTACCTTTGAACCCAATGACCGGTACAACGCGTTCTTAAATGTCTGCGCGAAGCCTTCCCACGGCGAGGGAAAACTTTCCGGGATAACAATTGCGGTAAAAGACAATATATCCACGCAGGGTATCGAGACAACCTGCGCCTCGAAGATACTTAAAGGCTACATCCCGCCCTACGATGCACATGCGGTCGGTCTTGTAAAAGAGGCCGGTGCCGCAATCGCCGGCAAGACCAACATGGACGAGTTCGGTATGGGGACGAGTACCGAGAATTCGGCATTCGGCCCCACGCTCAACCCCTGCGATACGGGTCGTGTTCCCGGCGGATCCTCCGGGGGCAGCGCGGCGGCAGTGGCGGCGGGCATGGTCCGGATGGCTCTTGGTACCGATACCGGGGGCTCGATCCGTTGTCCTGCTGCATTCTGTGGGATTGTCGGACTCAAGCCCACGTATGGCCGGGTCTCCCGGTATGGTCTTATTGCCTATGCAAATTCGCTTGAAACGATCGGACCGATGGCAACAAACGTTACCGATGTCTCAATCCTCATGTCGGTGATCGCCGGCCACGACCGGAAAGACTCTACGTCTTACGACCGGCCGTATAACCATACCCCGTCTGCTGATTGCAAGGGACTCCGGATTGGTATCCCTCAAGAATATTTTGGGAAAGGTGTTGACCCGGAGGTTGCAACCGTCGTAAGAAAGGCCATTGGCCGTCTTGAAGAACTCGGCGCTGTCATTGTCCCGTGCAGCATCCCCTCGATGGAATATGCCCTTGCCGCATACTATGTCATCTGCACGAGCGAGGCTAGTTCCAACCTTGCACGGTTCGATGGCGTGCGGTACGGCTCTCCGGGGGATACCAAAAAATCGTGGCATGCCGCATACCAGGATGTCCGCCGCGACGGCTTTGGCCCTGAAGTTCGGCGCAGGATCATGCTCGGGACCTTTGCCCTGTCGTCTGGATACTACGGGAAATACTATGCAAAAGCACAGGTGGCACGTGAAAATGTCAGAAAGGACTTTACCCGGCTTTTCTCTGATGTAGATGTCCTCTGCGGTCCGACCATGCCCACGATCGCGTTTAAACTCGGAGAAAAAAGCGATCCCCTCTCCATGTACCTGTCCGATATCCTCACGGTACCGGGCAACCTTGCCGGCATCCCGGCGATCTCGGTGCCCTGCGGGAAGGTGCAGGGAATGCCGGTTGGTCTCCAGATCATGGGCAGGCCTTTTGAGGACGAGCGCGTGATCGATGTCGCATATGCATACGAGCAGGAGGCAAAGCCATGATCGATGCGGACGTCATTGTGGGCCTCGAAGTCCACTGCCAGCTTGATACGAAGAGCAAACTCTTCTGCGGCTGTTCGACCGATTACCGGAACGATGGCCCCAATACCCATGTCTGCCCGGTCTGCCTTGGTCTGCCCGGTACGATGCCGGTTCTCAATAAACGGGTCATCGAATATGCGATAAAGGTGGCAAAAGCGCTCAACTGCGCAATTGCTGAACAATCCGAGTTTGCGCGGAAGAACTATTTCTATCCCGACCTCAACAAGGCATACCAGATCACGCAGTACGACAAGCCTCTCGCACTGGGCGGCTACGTGGAGATCGAAGGAGATGACGGTAAGGAGCGGAAGATCCAGCTCACCCGCATCCATGTCGAGGAAGACCCCGGCCGTCTCGTGCACATGGGAACTGCCGAGCGCGGCCGGTACTCCCTCGTGGATTATAACCGTGCAGGCATCCCGCTCATTGAAATCGTCTCCGAGCCTGACATGAGCTCGCCAAAAGAGGCGCGGAAATTCTTAAACAAACTGCGGGCAACGCTTGAATACCTGGGAGTCTTCGATTCCGACAAGGAAGGTTCCCTCCGTGTCGATGCAAACATCTCCCTTCGGGGCAGCGAGCGCGTGGAGATCAAGAACATCACATCCTATAAAGGGGTCGAGAGGGCACTAACCTTTGAAGTGACCCGACAGAAGAACCTGATCCGTCGCGGGCTCAAGGTTGAACGCGAGACCCGACACTACCTCGAAGCCCGGGGGATCACCCAGTCTGCCCGCTCAAAGGAACTGGAGAATGACTACCGGTACTTCACGGAGCCGGATCTTCGGCCGCTCCTCGTCAAATCGTGGGTAAAAGAGATTGCCCTTCCCGAGCTGCCCGATGCACGACGCGAGCGGTTTGTTACCCAGTACGGGTGTTCGCTCAACCATGCACGCACGCTTACCGGCGAGCTGAAGATGGCAGACTTCTTTGAAACTGTTGTTGCCAACGACCGGAAGGGAATCGTTTCCCTTGCATCCACCTGGATTGCCGATACGCTGGCCGGCGAACTCAATTACCGGGATATGGGTATCGATGCTGTTCACCCGCAGCGGTTCGGCGATCTTTTGGGCCTCTTAAAAGAAGGAACGATTACCGATAAGAGCGGTATTGAGGTGCTCCGTGTCATGCTTGATCAGCAGCTCAAAGAGGAGACCCTTGAGACACCTGATGCGATTGTCGCACGGTTAAACCTTGCAAAGACTGCCGGGGACGACGGGGTACTTCGGGCGGCAATTGAAGAAGTGATTGCAGATAACCCCAAGGCTGTCGATGATTACCGGGCCGGAAAGAACGGGGCCTTAAACTTCCTTGTCGGCCAGACGATGAAAAAGACCCGGGGGCGCGCCGATCCGGGCGAGCTTAACCGGTTGATGGTTGCGGCCCTCAAAAGTAAGGAGCAGTGACCAGACGTGCACCTCATCGTTGCAGAAAAGAACATCTCGGCCCGCCGCATTGCGGAGATCCTCGCGGGAGGGAAAAAAGTTGCCGAGAAGAAAGACGCCGGGGTCTCGACCTACAGTTTCGGGGACACGACAACGGTGGGGCTGCGCGGCCATGTGGTCGAGGTGGATTTCGAGCCCGGCTACGAGAACTGGCGCAGCGAAACTGCCACCCCCCGCAGCCTGATCGATGCAAAGACTATCAAGGTGCCTACCGAGAAACGGATTGTCACACTCCTCCAGAAATTATCACGGCACGCAGACCTGGTCACCATTGCGACCGATTTTGATACCGAGGGGGAACTGATCGGGAAAGAGGCGTTCGAACTGGTCCGTGCGGTCAATAAAACCGTAAAGATCGACCGGGCCCGGTTCTCTGCTATCACCCCTCAGGAAATAAAGACCTCGTTTGCGAATACTACCGATCTTGATTTTGCACTCGCCGAAGCCGGAGAAGCCCGGCAGTCCATCGACCTGATGTGGGGTGCATCGCTGACGAGGTTTATATCCCTTGCCGCACGCAGGGGAGGAAACAACATCCTCTCTGTCGGCCGGGTGCAGAGTCCCACGCTTTCCATGATTGTCGACCGGGAAAAGGAGATCGAAAAATTCGTCCCGGAGAAATACTGGCAGCTTGCTCTGTTGACCGAGAAGGCCGGCGAGCAGATCGAGGCACGGCATACGAACGGCCGGTTCAAAGACCAGAATATCGCTGAACTCGCCCGCGACCGAACAAAAGAACCGCTGGTTGTGACTGAGGTCAGGGAAGGTACTAAGCAGGACAGATCCCCCTCGCCATTTGATACAACGACATATATCGTTGCTGCCGCCAGGCTCGGGTTCTCGGCAGCAAATTCGATGCGGCTCGCCGAAGAGTTGTACATGAACGGGTACATCTCCTACCCGAGGACCGACAACACGGTCTATCCCGCATCGCTGGACTTGAACGGTGTGCTCGCGACTATCAGGAATTCGCCGTTTAAAAAAGACGTGGAGTGGACAATCGCCCACCGGCGCCCGGAGCCGACCCGGGGCAAGAAGTCCTCTACCGACCACCCGCCAATCCACCCCACCGGTGTGGCAACAAAAGAAGGGATTGGCAACGATGCCTTCCGGATCTACGAGCTCGTACTCCGCCGGTTCCTTGCGACCCTTGCACCGGATGCGCTCTGGCAGACCTTAAAGGTCAACTTCGATGCCTGCGGCGAGCCTTACACAACGACCGGGGGACATCTTCTCGAACCGGGCTGGCACCGGGTCTACCCGTTCTCTGAGGCAAAGGAGACGATACTCCCGACATTTGCCGAGAAAGAGAAACTCCCGATTCACAGAGTTACTCTCGATGAAAAAGAGACCATGCCCCCTGCCCGGTACACCCAGAGCAAACTTATCCAGCGAATGGAGGAACTGGGTCTGGGAACCAAGAGTACGCGTCACGAGGTTATTGCGAAACTGGTCTCCCGCAAGTACGTTGAGGGCAACCCCCTGCGCCCCACGCTTGTAGGCCGGGTGGTGACCGAGGCGCTTGAGCACCATTCCGATGCGATCACAAAGCCCGACATGACCCAGATGATCGAGTCGCACATGCAGCAGATAAAAGAGAGCAAGCGTTCCCGGGATGACGTTATAAAAGAATCCCGCAGTATGCTGCACAAGGCGTTTGACCTGCTTGAGGCAAACGAACAGGTAATTGGGGATGATATCCGGGACCGCACGGCTGAAGAACTTAATTTGGGCCGCTGCCCGGTCTGCGGGGGAATGCTTGCGATCAAGCACCTGCGGGGCTCGACACAGTTTATCGGCTGCTCACGGTACCCCGAGTGTACGTTTAATATAGGCCTTCCCGTTACCCAGTGGGGCTGGGCGGTCCGCACTGACGATATCTGCGAGAAGCACCAGCTCCATTTTGTGCGCCTGGTACGGAAAGGTGCCCGTCCCTGGGACATCGGGTGCCCCTTCTGCCATCACATAAGTTCCAATACAGAATCGCTCACCGAGATCCCCTCAATGAATGAGGCACTTTTGGAAAAAGCCCGGTCCCGACATATCTACACCGTAGCCGAGATCGCCAAGAGCGAACCCGAACGCCTCGCAAAGGATCTTGAACTGGCACCGGATGCAGCGCAGATACTCAAATCCGAAGCGGGAGGCGTGCTTGAAAAACTGCGCCGTCGCTCCGAGTGCCGTAAGTTCATGAGAAACCACCTGATCCCAAGAAAAGGGCGCAGTTATGCAAAGATCATGGGAACGTTAAAAGAGTCCGGGGTAACCGACCTTGCAAGCCTTGCACGGGCAAGTCCTGCGGCGCTCCAGAAGGCCGGTATCAGCGAGAACGAAGCCCGCGATCTTCTTGCCGAGGCCCGGCTCACCTACAACGGACAGGTCTTAAAAGAGACGGGCCTCCCGGCGGTCAGCCTCAAAAAATATCTTGCGTCAGGAATCACCGGCCCGGATGATTTTGTATCGGTCCCCCCGGAAAAGTTAAGCGCGATGACCGGCATGAGCCCCGGAACCGTAAACCGGCATGTGGCACTGGTCTGCGAATACCTGCACCGGCCAGTACCCGTAAAGATCCCTCATGCCCGAATCGAGAAAGGTCGAAAGGAACTGCTTTCGATTAAAGGGATGACAGATCCCGTGGCAGAGAAATTTGCCGACGCCGGG
>JBAZHU010000036.1:0-10677 GCA_041652215.1 Methanoregula sp.
CGAAATTCATTAAAAAATCACTATCGAATTTGACAGTTACTGTGGATTCGTGGGAACGGATGGCCAAAAAGTATGTCTATTCCAACTTCGATGCCATTAACTCAATGATTCTAAGGCTAAATTGGGGAAATTCACCGGGGCATCCATGCTGATTTAGTGAACTGTCAAATTGGTTTTCCTGACAAAAAATTGGTGGTGATAGGTGACTCCATGTGCGGGTCTCAGATCAAACTGGCAAAGTTAGGATATTATTAAAATCTGGAATTAGAATATTAAAGATTTGACAAAAAACCCGTGAATCCTCACAGGAAGATATAATATTAAATGGGATAGGTGAGAACAATCGTTAATGATATCCCTGCTCTATGTCGATGACGAGCCGGCACTACTGGATTTGTGCCAGCGTTTTCTTGAGCAGGAAGGAGACATATCTGTCGTTACGATGTCTTCTGTCGGTGATGCCCTCACCCGCATGACCACCGAAAGGTTTGATGCCATTATTTCTGATTACCAGATGCCTGACCATGACGGCCTTGCATTTCTCCGCAGGGTACGTTTACAATCCCCTGACATCCCTTTTATTTTGTTCACCGGCCGAGGGCGCGAGGAAGTTGTCATCGAGGCGATCAACAGCGGTGCGGATTCCTATGTCCAGAAAGGTGGAGACCCCCGCGCCCAGTTCAAGGAACTCTCTCACTTGGTCAGGCAGATCGTGCGGCGCAGAAAAGCCGAGAATGAACTGCGGCTGATGAAATTTTCCGTTGATCATGCCTCTGAAGGTATCATCTGGATGAAGGAGAACGGCGATATTTCCTACTACAACGATGCCATTTGCACGATGCTTGGCTACACCCCCAGGGAATTCTCCCATCTTTCTGTCCGTGATATCAGGCACGGATTCTCCGCCACATCTTTTGCCGCGGGCTGGACCCGGGTGAGTGCCCGGAAATGTGCTACCATAGAAGATATCCTCAGAAAAAAGGATGGCACGTTTCTTCCGGTCGAACTGGTGCTCAACTATAACGAACAGGGAGCTGAATCGCTGATATTTGCGTTCGTCCGTGACATCAGCGACCGGCGGCGGTCGGAAATGGAACTTAAAGAAGCGTTCAGACAGCTGATGGTGACTGAAGACGGGGTGCGTCAGCAGTTCGAAGAGATCAAAAAGAGCAATTATGCCATACGGGACATACAGCAGCGTTACCAGATGCTTTTAGAAGAGACCGAAAACTGGATCTGGGAGAGTAATCCTGACGGTCGTTTCACCAGTTCAAGCGTGCAGGTACAGGATATCCTTGGCTATCGTCCCCGTGAAATGACGGGAAAGACGTTTGAAGAGTTTCTGGTACCGGAAGATACAGCAGGGGCTGCGTCTGAACTTGCCACTGTCTTGGTAAAAAAAGAAGCGTTTCGTTCGCTGCTGCTGCGCGTGGTGCACCGGGATGGCCGCGAGGTGATGCTTGAGATCACCGGGACCCCGGTTTTTTCAAGAGACGGGACTTTTTCGGGGTATTATGGGTTTGCGCGTGACGTCACTGGCGAAAACCCTCATGCATCTGCACACCCTGCACTCGTGCCCGGGTACCGCTCCTTCCTTGATCAGGCTGGCGACGCGATCTTCGTTGTTGACATGCAGACGGGGATGCTTCTGGATGCAAATCAGAAAGCCCTTCTGCTGGTGAACCGGACGCTTCCCGAGGTTCAGGCAATGCGTGAGACCGCACTCCACCCGGTAGGTGAAGAAGGGCATAATGCGGATTTGTACAGAGAGCACAACCGGGCAGATTCGGCAGCTTTTGAGGATATGATCGTTGATCGGGACGGAAACCGTCTTCCGGTGATTGTGAGCACGAAACTGCTTTTGGTGGGTGACCGGCAGTTCCAGATCGGGATATATCATGATATATCAGATCTCCGGGCGATTCAGGACACCCTGCGGGTTAAGTCCAGTGAGCTCGACCGGTTCTTCACGACCGGTCCGGACCTGCTTTGCATTATCGATGCCGAGGGCAGGTTTTTAAGGCTTAACCCGGCCGGCGAATCCCTGCTTGGCTGTCGGGCCCATGAACGGGAAGTCCTCTCACTCTTTGAGATCGTACATCCTGACGATTGTGCCGCCACCCGTACTATCATCCAGCATATGGGCAGGAGAGGAAAAGCCGTCACCTTTGTCAACCGGGTGAGGCGCCCGGATGGATCCAGCCGGTGGCTCGAATGGCGGGCGTTCATGTCGGGCAGGTCACGGATCTATGCGGTTGCCCGGGATATGACCGAACAAAGAAAGGTGGAGCAGGCCCTTGCTGCGGCAAACCGGAAACTCAACCTGCTCACCGATCTTAACCGTCACGATATCAGGAACAAACTTACCGTGCTGACGGGATATCTCGATCTTTTCCGGAACTATCCGGCTGAACCCTATTTCTCGATGTATACAGAAAAGATCAACGAGATGGTCGCTGCAATAGCAGCGCAGGTAGAATTTACCCGGGTCTACCAGAATCTCGGGATCTCATCACCGGGCTGGTTCAATGTTGACCGGTTGTTTTGCAGGGTATGCAAAACACTGAACGTGACTCCAGTTGCTGTGTATTCCGATCCTGATGGGTGGGAGATCTTTACCGATCCGCTTGTAGAACGGGTGTTTTACACACTGGTGGATAACGCGCTCAGATACGGTACGACGCTTACGGAGATCCGGCGTAGCGCATATGAGACCCCTGGAGGTCTTGTGATCGTCATTGAAGACAACGGTGTCGGGATCGCGCAGGAGTACAAAGAAAGGATCTTCGAGAAGGAAAATGGGAAATCTGTCGGTCATAGCCGCAGCCTCTTTCTGGCCCGCGAGATCCTCTCCATCACGGGTATGACTATACGGGAGACCGGTCGGGCGGGAAAAGGTGCACGCTTTGAGATGCTGGTGCCAAAAGGAACGTACCGGGTCGTTGCGCCGGACCTGGAAGAACACAGCGGGCCGGTGTCAGCCCCACATTTTATCACCCCTCCGCATCATAACCACACATCATGATCCGTGAAACGCCGCAGGACTTCCTGAATATACTCAAATCCTATGTTCCCGATCCGCGGAGGCCGGTTGAGGTGGCCCGGCGTGAGTTCTCGGATTTTTTTACAGAATTCCAGGCAGACGAGCGCCCGGCAGTGGAACCGGTGGCGATCCGTGACGATCTTCGGGGGGTATGGTGTTCGGTACCCGAAGCAGTGCAGGACCGGACGCTGCTCTTTTTCCACGGCGGCGGGTTCTCTGTAGGATCAACAGCGGACCACCTGGGACTCTGCGCAGCTCTCGCCCGTGCCGCACAGTCCCGGGTCTTCTCGGTCGATTACCGGCTTGCACCGGAGCATACCTTCCCGACACAGGTTGAGGATGCGCTTGCTGCGTACCGTTATCTTGCCAGCCATGGTTATCCTCCGCACCGGATTATCCCTGTCGGTATATCCGCGGGTGGCACGCTCGTACTTGACCTGCTGCTCTCGCTTCGCGATCAGCACCTGCTGATGCCCCCGGCAGCCATCTGCATGTCGCCGATAGTCGATCTGGCGTTTAGCGGGGAATCGGTTACTACGAACCGGGATAATGACTGGCTAACCGCAGCCCAGCTTGCTGCCATCCGTTCCCTGTATCTTGATGGAGGGGAACCCGGACATCCGCTCGCATCGCCAGTTCACGCAAACCTGTCAGGTCTACCCCGTCTTTATATCCAGGCCGGGACCGGCGAACTCATGTATGACGATATTTCAGCATTTGCAAAGAAGGCAAAATGGGCGGGGGGGCAGGTCAGGTTTGAGATCTGGGAGGGTATGTTCCACTTCTGGCAGATCTTTGGCAAACAGGTGCCCGAAGCCCGTGCAGCGGTTGCCCATGTGGGTGCATTCGTACAGGAAACGTTTGGACGGTAAAACTGGCCGGCCCCATCGTTTTTTTGGCTCACGGATGCCCGATATTCTGGTATATCCGGCAGAAACTACGTTCTGTACCGGTGCGCGACAAACGTGCCGGGATCAGAACCCGGTTTTTTGTGTACCTTCGTTCCCCGGAAAATTATCGCACTGCCAATACGGTTTGAAAAACCTTCATACCATGATACTGCCAACCAAAAACTATGTTTGAACGGATTATGCGAAGTCTCGAACTGGTGAAGGCGAGCTGGCGGATCCTGATGGAGGACAAAAAACTCCTCGCATTCCCGATCCTGTCCGGTATCGTCACCCTGCTTGTGATCGCAACCTTTGTCGTGCCGCTGATATTTACCGATGGCGCATACTCGCTTACTACCAACAGCATCGCGGGAATTATTCTTTTATTCCTGTTCTACCTAGTGAGTTACTTTGTCGTGATCTTCTTTAACGTGGGACTAATCAGCTGCGTGCATGCAAAGCTGAACGGGAAGAGTATGACCGTAGGAGAGGGTCTCTCTGCCGCAGGCCGCCATCTCGGCTCCATATTTGCCTGGGCGATTGTGGCTGCAACAGTCGGTCTGATCCTGCACATGATAGAGGACCGGGCCGGGTTCCTGGGCCAGGTTGCTGCATCGATTGTCGGCGGGGTCTGGAGCCTCGTTACCCTGTTCGTGGTACCGGTGCTTGCGTTCGAGGACAAGGGCGTGTTTTCCGCGATGAAAGAATCGCTGGAACTCTTCAAGAAGACCTGGGGAGAGAGCGTTGTTGGAACGATCTCAATCACGCTTATCTTTGCGGCGATCGGTATCGTCGGCCTGCTGCTTGTGCTCGGGACGCTCTTTATCGGCAACGCCACGCTCTTTATGATTGCACTTGCACTCTTTATCGTGCTTGTTGCTGTCCTTGCTATTCTGGCTTCTGCCATGCAGGGAATTTTCACGGTGGCGCTGTACACCTATGCAAAGACCGGCTCTGCGCCGGGCATCTTTGCCCCCGGTGTGGTCGAAGGCGCGTTTGCCGCTTCAAACCGTCAGCAGTTTGGACCGGGCAACATCTGAACCAGACAAATCATTTTTCCTTTTTAGGCTCTGTAGAACACCTTTTTTACAATTTGTCGGCCCCAGATTCGCGCAGTATAACTCTTCAACGGTGCTGGGTGCCAGCGTTCAGATAGAATAGGATATTCGCGCGGACCCTGCGGACAGTCCTTACTGCCGTACAGGTGCTGTTCCCGCGCAGATCCGGTGCTTTTCCAGCTGCCCGTCAGTGTAGACCATAACGGTGATTGGTACCCCCTTACGGTACTGCCGCATCCGGTCGTCGTAGATTTTCTGGACGTGCCTGAGCTGGTGTCGGGTAAACCAGTCATGTATGCACTCCAGAAATGCGATCTGGTGGGCGAGGAACGCGTGCTCATATTCCATGGTTTCCCGTGCGAGGGTAAGGCACGCCTCATCTGTGATCTCCGCATCGTATTCCCCGTGCTGGTCAAGACCGGATATCTGGCGCCAGTCTACATTACCCCGGTCATCGGGTTCACGGTGGAGCATGTAAGGATACAGCCGGCAGATAGCAAACCGCCGGTCATAGATCCGGCACCTGCCGTTTTCAAGGAACCAGCATGACCCATTCTCATCGTCTTTTACCCGAAGCGCGTAACCGGAAACATAGAATGTGCCGTCCTGGTCGCAGAACTCGGGATCCGGGGCGGGTTCGAGTGCTGTTGGATCGATCTCCTGTACTGCGGCCACATCACGGTCGAGCAGGAAGACGTGACCGTTGAACGCCCGGGTGCAGCACTTCGCGCAGGCGGTGCAACGGAACCCCACATCCCTGATCACATGTGAGAGGCGTTCGATCGGGTACTCAAAAAGGGCGTGCTCTTCCTGCGTGAGTGCGGCGATGCGGTAGGGAATGGGGATGAGGGAAACAATAACCACCGGTGTGTATGCATGGGTAGGGCGGCACGGGATATTGTTTTTGTGCCACCAAAGGGGCTGCCGGTGTATCCTGTGGATTCCGGTGCTGGCGTGATCCCACCCGGCATTCAAATCCGATAAATTGCCCGAAAGTGAGAAAAATGAAATAACCTGTGCTATCGTGAAAAGGTACAGACCCGGGTGTATTAATTAATCCCCGGATCCGTAACAATTTTTTCCGGTAAAAATTTTCCTTCAGGGTTTCAGATCACATTACGCAACGCAGCAAGGTTCTTTTCCAGTTTAGCGAGAATCTTCTCGCCCGCCCTATTCCTTGGATCTGTAGTTTCTACGGTGAACGTTTTGCCCGTGCCGTATTTCACAAAAATATCCCCGTCCGTGCTGAGATAAATATTCGTGAGGATCTGCTGATCACGAAGGCGGTCAAAATCCGTGATCCCTTTCTGGGACAGGATCTCACGTATTCGTTTTACTTTTCCGCGTTCATACGCGCTCAGGTTCCGTGAGCCTTTTGGTCGTCCTCGTGGCATATACAAAAAGTTTTGTCTAAATCTATATAAATGAATAGGGTTATTTGAGGGGTAATCCCTGCCTCTGGCACAAATATTCAGCATATATTCGGGATTTGTATGGTCTTTTTCCAACCCACAGGTAAGTCCTTCCTAAAAACAACGGGAAAATTCTGGAGTTTTAATACGGATCTGATAGTAAAAAAAAGATATGCGCGGATAGTATTATAATAAAAAAAACCCGTGCTGCGCTATGACCCGACCATGATTGGGGTCTGCTTTTCCGGGGCCTTCTTTTGCACCGGTGGTTTTGGAGCCGGGGCCGGATGGGCAGCAGAGTGTACGGTCTCTTTTGGTTTCTCCTCATGCCCGGTCAGGATGCTGTTCTGGTGTGCAAGTGCCGCAAGGATCTGCCGACTCACTTCAAGGTTCTCTTTTGTAAGTGTCGCCATCTCGCTCATGATCTTAGTCTGCTCGGAGATTAGTGACTGGATCTCGCGGGAAATTGTTGAACCTGTTTCTGCCTGGGTCAGGGTTTGCGGCCGTTTCTTTGCAAACTCGCTCCGCCGTTTCCAGATCTTGCTGATACTGTCGAGACCTTTTTTTGTATCCGGGAAGACCTTGAGGTACTGCTCGTAAAATTCGTGGCTGTCCCTGCACCTGAGGACGAGGTCGATCTCCGCTTCCTCGACTACCTGGTATTTGCGCGCTGGGTTTTTTTGCATAACTATACCTTCCTAAGTCTACCATGCGGGAAAAAAGAATTGTGGTTCATGCACCTCCAAGGCTCACCTGAATTACGGCGGCAGGGACGGTATTAGCCAGTCTGGACTGCATACCGGTATTGTACTATGCCCCGCATGATACCTTCCCGATCATTTTACCCTGTACTCATGTCTGCATAAAAGGCCGGTACCTCCCCCTCATATGACGTTTGAAGAGGTTCTCATCCAGATTGTGATCGCGCTCGTTATCGGGTTTACTCACGGCTGATTTTTTTATAAAAGCACAGGTAACAGCGATGGAGGCATCATCTTGCGGATGAATGAGCCCAGTAAAACCGGTCGGGATAGTAACGACGGGCAAGTGTTTATTAATTCCCTCTTGGTATGTTATTGTATGAGGGGGTAGTAAAGCGTCATGGAAACGATCTTAAAAGTGATGAGTGCCTTTATCGGGTTCTTTGTTATCGTCGATGGGATCTATGTATACCTCATGCCGCCGTATGGTGATGAACCGGTCGCGTTTGCGATCATAGCCATCGGGATCTTTATTCCCTTCCTTACGTTATCTGTAGCAAAGCGGGAAGAAGCGGTCTGATACATTTTCCCGTCCGGGCAGGATGCAGTCCTTCTTAATTGCCGGGGTTCATACCCACGGAAACCTTATAGCAGCAGGGGTTGATCCTGTGATATCATGGAAGATCTTACACTTACCGTCCAGAAACGTGCGTTCCCCAGTGTGGGACGTGCCCGCGTAAATGCGGCTATTCTCAAAAAAATCGGGGTTGACGAACGCGAAGACCTTGATGTAGGAACAACCGGAAAAGATCGCTGGATCACGGTTGCAGCATTTAGCGATTCAACAGTCGGAGAGGATACGATCCGGCTCTCTTCTGAAGATCTTGCCGTTCTGGGCGTTCCCGAAGGTGTGTCTGTCCTCGTCAACAAGGCACTTCCGCTATCAGATCAGGTCCGGGAGACCGCCCATGCGGCTGCCGGGCAGGTCGCAGGGGAGTTCGAGGGTATCCGGGGCCGGATTGCCCAGACCCTGGAGCCGGTCGCTGCAAAAGCCCAAAGCGCAGTACAGGACGTTTATAACCGGGTCTCAAAGGAACTTCCCACAAAAGACGAAATTACGATGACGATCGATGCGGCTAAAAAGAAGATCGCCCCGAACTTTGCTCCCGATGATGCGGGAGCACTCCTTTCCCTGCTTTACGAGAACGGGGGCGCGATCCGGGCCGTTGTAATACCCTTCGGGAAGGATACAACGGTTGCAGCGCTTGGCCTGCCGGAAGGTGTTGTCGCCATTGCATTCCGGCGCGGCGAAAGCGGGATTGTTGTTCCTGCCACGGATAGCAGGATCATTTCTGGCGACCAGCTCTTCCTGATCGGCGATGAGAACCTGCTTGCACCGGCAATCCAGAAACTTGGTGAATAAGACGGATCAACCTGTCTCTCTGGTGCAGACCGGTCTTTTATCCCTTCATTTTTATCCTGCTCGTGGCGCGTATGAGGGTCCGGTGTTTTATTTTCGGCAAGGGTTTTCTCTGATTCTTCCTGAAAGGGATTGCCAAAGGGACCCGATCAGGTTCTTTTTGATGCTACTTTGATCATCACATCCAGTCCTTCCAGCATGAGGCGGTATTCCGAACCGTATTCCTGCATCCCATCAGGTACTGTACGCATGCTGCAGGCCAGGGGTGGCAGCCTGCAAAAGGAGATGTCCAAATCACGGGTTTATGAACTCAAGCCTATAGGGTAATGGCTACAATGATATGCCGCCGGCACTTTGCCCGCGTAAAAAAGGTGTTAGTATTCCCGGAAGGGGACATACTGGTCAATGACCTTGACCCTGTCTCCCTGCGGGGTTATAACCCAGACTTCGGCCCGGTCCTTGTTACCGGTCGAGCCTGCGAGGCTGACGGTTTTACCGACATACAGTGGCTGGACCATCTTGTCGCTGAGCACAGTTCCGTCGGAACGGGTAAGCGTGATGTCGATTTCCGGGATTACATTCATGCCCTTGCCGCCCCGGAAGGTGAGGATGACCTGTGGGTCGATGGACTTGCTGTTGCTTGCGACCTGGAGCTCGACTGCCTGGTTGCTTGCCAGAGTCTGGGTGGGGCCCGGGGTGCTGCTGGATGCGATGGTTGTCGGTGCTGCCGAAGCTGTTTCCGCGGCTGTTGGAACTTCTGTTGTTGCCTGGGCCGTCGGGGCCGGGGTTGCCTGCTGGGTTGTAGTCTGGGTGCAGCCAGTTACAACGAGCAGGAGCATCAGGAAAGCGATGCCGCCAAAGACAAATTTCATGTTCATACAGATGGTTTCAACCTGCGAGATATTGAGGATTGTGTGTGGCGGGGGGAGAAAAACCTGGCCGGTTCAGGCAGTCCCCAACGAATCATCTCTGGTACTGGTTACTGCCGATATGACGGTGCAGGCAAGACAGAGCACGGTGCCCCACAGGAATGCGGCCCTGAACCCTGTTGCGAGAATTACCGGGGACAAGTCCATTGTTGCACGTACGGTCATAGTGCTGAGTATTACAAAGACCGCAATCGTCCCGAACAGGGCTATCCCCAGGGCTTCCCCGATGTTGCGGAGGGTCATCATCATGTTGGATGCCACACCCTTGCTACCCCCGCCGCTCCTGGTTCCGAGGATCAGGCTCAAATTAGGTGGGAAAAAGATTCCCGATGACCGGTGAGTCCACGCGCATTCGCGTGGTCGTTGTGCGCAATAAAAAAGGACCCGGGTATGACCGGGGCTCACAGGAGGACTTACTCGCGCCGGCCCTGCGCCGGTTCGATCCCGGTGGGCTGCCCCCGTATCGTGCGCTCTTTCATAATGGTGTAGACCTCTTCTGCACAGTCGCGGGGGACTTCCACAAATGAATAGGTATCGAGGATACGTATTGCCCCGATGGATTTGCCGGCGATCCCGGTTTCGTTTGCAATGGCGCCTACGATATCTTTCGGAGCGACGTTGTGGTCCCGGCCAAGGCCGATGAAAAACCTCACCATCCCTGCTTCTGCACCGGTATCGCCGAAATCAGTCGGTGCAGCGTGTTCTTTATGGGATTCTGAGCTTTGTTCCATGCGCATTTTTAAGAGCGCAGCGGCGATCTCAAGCGAGGTGAAATCCCCTTCACTCTCCTGCTCGACCATACGGGCATACGGCTCGATGCCCCCCTGCCTCACCGCCTCACGGACCTCTTCAAGGATCGTCTTGGTCTTTAATTCGACCACATCCTTTGCGGTCGGGAGCGGTTTTCTTGGGATCTGGATCTTTATGTATTTCTGGATCTCGCGGAGCTTAGTGAAGTCCCTGGGCGTGACAAGAGTGATTGCCCGACCGCTTTTTCCCGCCCGTCCTGTCCGGCCGATACGGTGGACATAATATTCTACATCCTGCGGGACATCGTAGTTGATCACTATATCGACATCTTCGACATCGATCCCGCGTGCCGCAACATCGGTTGCTATCAGGATGTCGATGGTGCCTTTCCGGAAGCCGCCCATGACCCGGTCGCGCTGGGTCTGCTTCATGTCGCCGTGGAGTTCTTCGGCCCGGTAGCCCCGCGCCCTGACA
>JBAZHU010000037.1:0-10592 GCA_041652215.1 Methanoregula sp.
AGCGAAGGATACGGTATCGCGCAGAATAGCCCCGGTGTCGCACTCTATTCGACCGTGCGGACGGACGAACGGGAGCACCTTTTCAAGTGGGTTGGACCGATCGCGTCATACGATTACATCATCTACGCAAAGAATGGGACGAATTTTTCGGTAAACAGTCTGGAGGCCGCAAAAAAAGTCGGGCATATCTGTGTCGTAAAAGATGATTCCCGGCACCAGTTCCTGCTGGAGAACCGGTTTGACAATATCGAGACCCGCAGTAATGACACCGAATGCCTCCGGTACCTGATGGCCGGATCAACAGATCTCTGGCTTGGCAGCAGCGCAAATGCGCTTGAAGTTGCAAAAAAAGAAGGAGTTAACTCATCCGAACTTAAGGAGTTGTTCCGCGTCAGGACTGTCCCGATGTATATTGCGTTTGGCAATGACACGCCGGACAGCGTGATCACGGCATGGCAGAATACACTTGATGCAATGAAGAGCGATGGCACCTTTGCAGAGATCCAGCGGCAGTACGGGATAACACCTCTTGGTCAGGCAGAGGTTCCGGCATCGGCCGATGCAGTGGCTGACCAGGCGCTGAATACGATGGTCGCAAAAACGGATGGCAGGATGAACGGTATCCTCCGGCCCTTTGAAGTGCTGGCGCAGACATCAGAAGTCCGGTCCGATGACTGGAACAAAATCCGGCCGCTGCTTGCCACACTTGAGGGAAAGGAGAGCGATGTACTGATCTGGTACGCCCATCCGGATGGATCCTATTACACGGTTGTTGATGGTCTGACAAGTTCCAGCCTCAAAGACCGTTCCTATTTCCCGGACGTGCTTGCCGGAAAAGAATCGGTTGGCACCGTTGTTGTGAGCCACTCAACCGGAAAAAATACCGGGATTGTTGCCGTTCCTGTCATAAAGGACGGTAGCGTTCAAGGAGTCCTTGGAGCATCGGTCTATCTCGATACGCTTTCTGATGCATTACGGGCAGAGATACCGGAGCCATTCGTATTCTACACAATAGATGCCGAAGGCAAATTTGCCATCCACTCGGAAAAAGGACAGATCTCCCGAAATATTTCAACTATCGGACCGGGCACATCGTTCGGGAAGGCACTTACAACAATACGTGCAGCGGATTCTGGCAGGGTGGAATATGACGATGGCGGCGTTCACTATCAGGCCGACTTTAAGACATCTCCCTTCACTTCATGGAAGTGTGTGGTTGCCTGGCCGTACCTGAATAATACTGCAGCAGTGTAACCTGCCTGCGGCTGTTTTTTTCTGCCGGGGTCTACTACTCTACAAAATAATCCCGGTGGTTTGTAGAATCTCTGTTCCTGATCCGATTGTACCAAACAACGTACGGTCGGTTCATATCCTGCCGGTGATTTGTCAAATACAACCAGAAACTATGAAAAATCAGATGGGATCATTTTCTTTTTTTGCTTTGTTGAAATCCTCAAAGGGTGGACCCCGATTAATTGCTCCTTCCTTGTAATACAGTCAATATAAGCAAGAAGTGTAAAGGGTTTCAACAGGGCCGTTATTTTTATTATTTTTCATATGCCAAAATTTGGCCGATATACCTGTTTAAAAATACTTTCATGCCGGTTGAGTTCGGGGAGTTTTTTTTAATGAAGCGATATCATATGCCGGGAACTTGGCATTTTTTTTAAGATACCTATAACCCAAAAAAGAATGCGAGGGATGGGATTCGAACCCAAGAACTCCTGCGAGACCAGGCCCTGAACCTGGCGCCGTTGACCTGGCTTGGCTACCCTCGCGCCTGTATAGATTATGTTCACGGTGTAATAAATGTAGGGGAACTTGGGGGGAGATACCCCCTGTCGAAAAGCCCAAAGAGGAACGCAGGTATGTATTATCACCCCGGGATTTCCTCTGGAGCACTGCCTTACCGTCCGGATCCTGTATCTTCGGATCAAAAAAAACTCACTGTGCTATCTGGCGCAGGTTCATTTTTACATAACTGGCGTTTCACCCCAAACCTAAAAAAAATCCGGATATGTGGCAGTTTTACTGCTTCTGCCCGTTTGCGAACTTTTTGAGTTCCTGCTCCCGGAGTTCGATCCTCCGGATCTTGCCGGAGATGGTTTTCGGGAGAGAATCCACAAACTCGATTGCCCGCGGGTACTTGTATGGCGCTGTGACTTTTTTCACGTAACTCTGAAGATCCTTCACGAGTGTTTCCGATGGCGCAAACCCGGGTTTCAGGATAATAAACGCTTTTACAATCATCCCCCGGATATCGTCCGGAGACCCGACAACCGCTGCCTCCTGCACGGCCGGGTGTTCGATTAAGGCACTCTCGACCTCGAACGGGCCGATCCGGTAACCGGATGCCTTGATCACGTCGTCATCGCGGCCGATGAACCAGAAATACCCGTCCTCATCCTTGTACGCCTTGTCCCCCGTGTAATACCAGCCGTTCACAAACGACTTCTTGTTCTCTTCGGGATTATTGAGATATCCAATAAACATCCCGACCGGACGGGGCTCAGATTTTATCGCAATCCTTCCCTCTTCATGGACTCCGACCGGGTTCCCGTTTTCATCGTGAAGCTCGATTACCCAGCCCGGCGAGGGTTTGCCCATCGATCCAAAGCGTGGCTCCATGCAGGGGAACGTGCCGATGCAGAGCACCATCTCGGTCTGGCCGTATCCTTCGTAGATGGTAAGGCCCGTCGCATCCTTCCATGCCTTGATGACCTCGGGGTTGATCGGTTCTCCTGCGCTTACGCAGTGCCGGAGCTCGGTGAAATCAAATTTGTCGAGGTCGGCAAGGATCAGCATCCGGTAGATCGTGGGTGGGCAGCAGAACGTCGTTATGCCGTAATGCTCGATAAGCGGCAGGAGTTCGGTCGCGTTGAACCGGCCACGGATATCGTAGACAAAGATCGCAGCCCCTTCGAGCCATGGGCCGTAGAGTTTACCCCATGCGCTCTTTGCCCATCCGGTGTCTGAGAAGGTGAAGTGAAGATCGTTGGAGTGGACATCGTGCCAGAACCGGGAGGTGATAATATGGCCGAGAGCATAACTCTGGCTGTGCACCACCATTTTCGCCTCGCCGGTCGTGCCGGAGGTAAAGAAAATCACCATCGGATCCGTGGCTTTGGTCTTTTTCATGCCGGGAAGGTTGACCAGTTTTGCCGAGACCGGTGCAGGATAATCGAGTTCGACCGGGTAACTGATCCAGTTATCGCGTTTGCCGTCCACTAAAAAACGGCAGGTAAGCGTCGGGCATTCACTCATTATAGAATCGATCTTATCGGCATGCTCCAGTGAGGTAATCACCATCTTAATTTCTGCGGCATTGATCCGGTATTTCAGATCGTGTGTCGTGAGCATGGTCGGTGCCGGGCAGTAAATCGCTCCGCGCTTGATGAGCGCGATGGTGGCGATCCACCACTCCGGGACCCGGGGCAGCATGATCATGACCCGGTCACCTTTGTTGACGCCGTACTTGATGAGCATGTTTACGATCTGGTTTGAGAGCCGCATCAGTTCCCAGAACGTGAACTTCTTTTCCTCTCCTTTCTGGTTGGTCCAGATCATTGCAAGCTTGTTACGGTCTTTCTTTGCCCAGGCATCGATAACATCAAATCCGAAGTTAAAGTACTCGGGGACATCTATGTGGAAGTCCCGGTACGTCGTATCGTAGTCCGACATATTTGGTTCGGTCGAACCGGGAACCGGCAGGGTACGCGCAAGGGCGGATGCACTGGTGGTCAGGTGCCCGGTGCAGGCCTCCGCAATCCAGTCGGAGCGTGAAATCTTTCTTTTTTCACAAACCTTGTCAATATTTTCTGTTAAGGTATCATCCATGGAAACCGAATACCGCACCATGTCTGATCTGTTTGGTGGTGCACTTTATCAGCGTTTTGTTTTTTTTCTGCACCACATCCGATCTGTACCTGATGGGAAATCTGCCTTCCTGCACCCTTCGGCTCTTCTTAATGCTGTGTACAGGAACCCGTGCACCATCCTGTAGCTGAACCCCACTCCGGACACAACGGTTAATCTGACAACCATGTGCTCCGCAGGAAACCTGGAGGAACGGGCTGGACCTGGGGAGGGTTGTGTTCGTTCCTGAAAACCGGTGCACCGGATCGTGCCGGACACATGCATGTGGTGCACGTGTCCGTGAATGTGCACACGACCGCTCGTGTTCCTGCACTAAAAAGTCTGGAATGGCCCGGGGATATGGCGCGTAAAAAATTTCAGACCGAAAATTTTTGGGCGCGAAAGTTTTCAGGCCCGAAAATTCCCGGTAGATCCGGACAAAATCCGGAAAATTGTTCGGGTTTCCCGCAATGTACCGTCAGATATCTGGTATATGTCCGGGTTGTTGCATGACCGATCCGTCCGGCCCCGTACTCTGCGAAAAATATAATCCTGTTCTTTTTCGGCCCGAACGTCTCCGGGCGGGAAATTTTTCAGCTTGAAATTTTTAAAATCCAGAATTTTTCCGGTCGAAAGTTGGCCGGCCCAAAAATTTCTGGCGCGAAAAATGTAAAATCCAAAAAAATACGGACTGAAAGTTTTAAAATGTGCCCGGCCTTGGGACCTCCCCGAGCATTAACCGTCGTAAATCCTTGCGGTCTCATGTGGATACGGATCCGGGAAAACCGGGATTTTTTTAATTTGAAATTTTTATGGCCGCAATTTTTTTGAAGCGAAAGTTTTTGGACGGGAAAATTATTGGGACGAAAATTTTAAAACGCAAATTTTTTGCGGCTAAAAAAATAAAAACCAGAATTTTTGGCAAACGAAAACCCGGCTGCGGTAAAATTTCCGGGATAAAAATGCCTGCGGCCAAAAAAAGGGACGCAGATCTCCGGCCAGCGTTCCTGGGGATCACCCGGCCAAGGTACACAGATCCTGACCGGCCGCCCACGGTATTATTTGAATTCCCGGAATTTCCGCAGTTCTTTCTCGCGCAGTTCGGCGCGCCGGATCTTGCCGGAATGGGTCTTGGGGAGTTCTGTCACAAATTCAATGGCACGCGGGTACTTATAGGGTGCCGTGGTGCGTTTCACGTAATTCTTGATCTCTTTTACCAGGGTTTCTGATGGCTCGTAGCCCTTGTTTAAGACAACAAATGCCTTGACGATCAGGCCCCGGATCCGGTCCGGTGCGCCAACAACTGCCGCTTCCTGAACCGCCGGGTGCTCGATGAGAGCGCTCTCCACCTCAAACGGCCCGATCCGGTAGCCGGACGATTTTATCACATCGTCATCGCGGCCGATGAACCAGAAATAGCCGTCCTCATCCTTGTACGCCTTATCCCCCGTGTAATACCAGCCGTTCACAAACGACTTCTTGTTCTCTTCCGGGTTATCGATGTACTCCACGAGGAGGCCGGGCGGCGGCGGGGTAACGGAGATCGCGATCCGTCCCTCTTCGTGAATGCCAACCGGTTTCCCGTTCTCATCGTGGATCTCCACGTTCCAGCCGGGCGAGGGTTTGCCCATCGAGCCGGGTTTCACCTCAAGGCACGGGAACTCCGCGACACAGCAGCATGTCTCACTCTGGCCGTAGCCTTCGCGGATGGTCAGGCCGGTTCCCTCCTTCCAGACCCGGATCACCTCAGGATTGAGCGGTTCGCCCGCGCTCGTGCAGTGGCGCAGGGACGAGAGATCGAACTTTTTAAGATCGGCGAGGATCAGCATCCGGTAGATCGTTGGCGGGCAGCAGAACGTCGTGATCTGGTACTTCTCAAGGAGCGGGAGCACCTCAGTTGCGTTGAATTTCCCCTTAAAGTTGTACACAAAGAGACAGGCGCCTTCAATCCACTGGCCAAAGATCTTACCCCACCCGCACTTTGCCCAGCCGGTATCGGTGACCGTGAAGTGCATGTCATTGTGACGGACATCCTGCCAGAACCGGGCGGTGACGATCTGGCCCAGCGGGTGGCCGTGGTTGTGGAGCACCATCTTGGGTTCGCCCACGGTGCCTGAGGTGAAATAGATCAGCATCGGGTCGGTGCTTTTGGTGTGGTGCTGATCCGGAATACTTACCGAACGGTGCGAGACCGGGGCAGGATAGAGAAGCTCGTAGGGCCAGCTCGCCCAGCCTTTACGTTCTCCATCTACGACAAACCGGCAGGAAAGCGTCGGGCACTCATTGCAGATCTCCTCGACCTTATCGGAATTTTCAAGATCGGTAATGATCATCCGGAACTTGCCCATATTCACCCGGTATTTAATGTCCCGTGGGGTGAGCATGGTCGGGCAGGGGCAGACGACAGCGCCGAGTTTGATGAGCGCGACCATAAAGATCCACCACTCGGGGATCCGGGGAAGCATGATGAGGACCCGGTCGCCCTTGTTGATCCCATATTTCAGGAGTACGTTTGCCGCCTGGTTTGAAAGGTTTGACATGTCGAGGAAACTAAATTTCTTTTCCTCGCCCTGCTGGTTTGCCCAGATCATGGCAAGCTTGTTCCTGTCCTTTTTTGCCCAGGCATCAACGACATCAAAACCGAAGTTAAAGTATTCGGGAACCTCGATTGAGAATGCCGCCTTTGTCTGCTCGTAATTTTCCATGTTGTGCGGGTCTTCGCCCATAAAATCAGCCCGGTTTAGTGCCTGAATATTGATGGTATTTCCATTTTAATCTGCCTTTAATCCTGCGGAGCGTCCCGGTACCGCCACCGGTTTAAGGACGTTTCCGGGATCTGTTTTCCGTCAGAGGATTGAAAGCATACCATAAAGATTCTCCATTAGTATTATGATTCGATACACTGCATAGTATAGAGATGGCTGACAAACGGTACGATTCATTAAAAATTGAGAATATCGTGGCTTCGGGAGTCATCGCAGAGTCCATTGATCTCAACATGGTATCCAGCAAGATCAAGAACTGCGAGCTCAACACGAAAAGGTTCCCCGGTGCGGTCTACCGTATTGAGAAACCGAAGATTGCGTCCCTGATCTTTTCCTCGGGAAAAGTAGTGCTGACCGGCATCCGTGACGACAAGGCGTTGAAAGATGGCCTTGCGATCATTATGAAAACCCTCAAGGAAGCCGGTGTCGACACGCTTGACGTACCCCGGGTTGCGGTCACGAATACCGTCTGTTCCTACGATATCGGCAAGTACATCAACCTCAACAAGGTTGTCGTCACCCTCAACCTCGAGAACATCGAGTACGAACCCGAGCAGTTCCCGGGTCTTGTGTACCGTATCAAGGATCCAAAAATTGTTGCCCTCCTCTTCTCTTCCGGAAAGATCATCCTGACTGGCGGGAAAACCGTTGAAGATATCAAGAGGGGCCTTGATTTCCTCGAACAAAAACTTGAAAGCATCCTGTAACGAGTGCCGGTATCGTACCTGCACCTCAATCTTTTTTTACACTTATTGCCCCGTGAAGCAAATCCCCCGTTCCGGCACCGCATCTTCGGCAGGTATCCCGGGAGGTCTCACGTTTTTTTTTAAAAGAGAACGGTTTTATCCCGTCGGGATTTTTTTTGGTTTTCGCGGTGAATTCCAGAGAAAAATTACGCCCAGTACCGGTGCGTCTGGATAAATGTGCGTTCGGCTTTGAGGATCTCGCGGTAGAAGGCATCGCCATCCGCGAGTGTGGCAAGGATCCGGGACGCGTTCTCGGGCCCGACACCCCGTGCAGAAAGTGCGATCACCGCTTTTTTCCCGCTCGAAAGCACGATGTTGGCGTTCCGGAGCAGGCGCTGCTCTATCGCCCGCTCTTCCGTGGACTTCTTCTTCTTTGAAACGACCGCATACGCATCGGCCTCGTACGGTTTGAGCGCAGCGATAAGTCGGGCACCGCATTTGGGGCATACGGGTGAGTCCGGCACCCGGGAGACAACCGTGGTGCTCTTCCAGTCCCGGCAGTTCATGCAGGCAAGCACCACGTTGTCCTGTTCGAGCCGGCGTTTCAGGGTCGAGAGCACGGCCTGGTCTGCGTTCGGCGGCGGGATCATATCCCGTGAAGAGAGAATTCCATCAGCGCCGATGATCGAATGCGGGCCGATGGCGACCTCAATTTCCCCGGATTTTATCATGCCGACAATCTGTGCAGCGGCATCAACGTCCATGTAACTGGACAGGAGTTCCCGGTAGGCTTCCTGCTGGACAACCGTGTTGTCGAAATAATCGAGCAGGCGCTGGATGCTGATCTTCTCGTAGTCCGCGTCCGGGTCGATCGCCCCGAATTTCTTTGCGATCTGCACCAGTTTCCACTTGAAAAGCGCCGTGCGTTTGAGGGCGAGCTTTAAGATGCCCGGCATGTGGGCAGGCTCAAGCGAAAGGAGAAAATCCCTGACATCGGCCGCCCGTATCGCGGAAGGCAGGCGCAGCAGGATCCGGTACGCGTCCAGTTCTAGTCCTACCGTCGTTCCATAGCGGGCGGATATCAGGATCGAGAGCACCCGGCCCAGCGCCTCATTTGCCTTGTGGCCGGCACAGACGTTACAGACCACGCCGTCATCAATGTTCTCAAAGGTGATGAGCCGGTCGGTCGGAATTCTGCACCGGTTCTTCTCCATCTCTGAGAGGATGTGGGCGGCAAACGCGATGCTCTCTTTTTCTTTCGTGTATTTTCCTGCGGTGTTCCCGCGTCGGATTGCTCCTACTTCCCGCGCGACTTCAAACGGCACCGGAATCTGCTCGCCCTCCCATGACGGCAGTTCGCCGATTGCTTTTTTCGCCGGTTCTACCGTGAGACGGCCATCGTTCATCTCCAGCACCCGCCAGAGCTGGCCCTTGGTGATGAAGACCGCGCCGGTGTGCACCCAGCCGACCACGAACGATTCGTCCAGCGTGCCCACGGTCCGGCGCGAGACCATATCGAATATCGGGATCTTGCGCTCGTCGTGAATCATCGAGAGGTTGCCCGAGAGGTAGCGTCGGGCCCGGGCGGTCGTAACGATCCGGCTGCCATCGATCCGGATAAGCCGGTGCTCTTCGAGCTGGGTGCAGACCTCGTCAAGGAGCGTTTTGCACCCGACAAAGATTGCTGTTCTTTCCACGATCGCCCGGATCCGGGCACGTTCGATCTCGCCGTACTCCACGGCTATAGCCGCGATCTGGTTGGCAAGTACGTCTCCCGCGTTGGTATCCGGTACCACCGGCTCGATCTCGTTTGCCTTTGCGCGCCGGGCAATCACGAGCGACTCTAAGAGATCGTCAAATCCTGTCGCAAGGATCGTGCCCCTTGAGATGGTGTTAAGCTGGTGGCCGGCACGGCCGACCCTTTGGACGAGCCGTGCGACTTCCCGTGGGGAGCCGAACTGGATTACGTGGTCGACCCGGCCGATATCGATCCCAAGCTCCATGGAGGAAGTACAGATGAGGGTGCGGATTTCTCCTTTCTTGAACCGCTCTTCGGCATCGATCCGGATCTCTTTCGAGAGCGAGCCGTGGTGCACCTCCACATCTCCCCTGGAGTACAGGGCATGGCCAAGCGCCTCGGCAGTTACCCGGGTGTTGACAAAGACGAGTGTCGACCCTTCGCTCCCCAGCAGCCGGTCGAGCGCCTGGACCTGGTGCTTGAAATTGTCGCCAACGAAACTGACCGTGATCTCCAGCTGTTTTGCAACCGGCACCTGTACAATTTCGCAGGGACGCGCCCCGCAGAGGAACCGGGCGATCGTCTCCGGGATCCCGATCGTCGCGGAGAGCCCGATACGCTGGAATTCGCCGGCATATTCCGCAAGCCGTTCGAGCGCGACGGCGAGCTGCGCACCCCGTTTGCTTCCGGCCATCTCGTGGATCTCATCGATGATCACGAACTGCACGTGTTCGAGATGCTTGCGGAGGCGTTTTCCCATGAAGAGCGCCTGAAGCGTTTCGGGGGTGGTAATAAGCAGGTCAGGTGGCGAGAGTGCCTGTTTCCTTCGCTCGCCCATCGGGGTATCTCCGTGACGGACCCCCACAGTCAGACCCAGTTCATGGCACCACCACTCCATCCGCGAGAGGATGTCCCGGTTGAGGGAGCGCAACGGTGTGATATAGAGCGCCTTAAACCCCCCGCCCGCCTGCATTTTGAGGAGCGCATCAAAGACCGGGAACATCGCGCTCTCGGTCTTGCCGGTGCCGGTCGGAGCGATCAGGACAAGGTGTTTCTTTGCGAGGACAAGGGGGATGGCCTGCTCCTGCGCAGGGGATAGCCGGGTAAAGCCTCGTTTCCTGATACACTCCCGGACTTTTGCATCGAGCAGCTCAGACACCACGAGGGTAACCTCCTTTTTCCCCATCCGTATCCTCTTCCAGCAGCATTGTGAGCGGGCCGATAAACGTCCCGTCGGCAAGGATGATCTCCGCGTCCTCCTGCTTCATGCACCGCGAGATCGGCGAGAACGGGTCGCGGGCGATCTTTATGATATCGTAGCCGGCGATCTCGTTGAATGCGGGTACAAAGAGGGCCCGGGCAGGTGTCGGTCCGGCACAGTCCGGCATTTTGAGTCCGAGCGCTTTTGTGTCGATTGTCGCCCGCAGGTATGCCGGTGCCTGGAGGGCGCAGCCCACCTCATCGTGCAGGCTGACCTGCGGGTGATGGTGGCCGGTGACAATGAGATGGCCACCAAGATCGGGAGCCGGGTACGTGTGGCCATGGAGG
>JBAZHU010000038.1:0-10559 GCA_041652215.1 Methanoregula sp.
CGCACGGGTCCGGATTCAATCAGTATCGTGATGCATCCGGATCCGAAAGCTACGTTTACGACAGCGCCGTACGTTGCAAATATTTCTCTTGGCGGCCATGAGGTGGGCAGCCAGCGGGCGATAACCTCATCGGGCGGGGAGGATACGATCGATCCCCCGGAGGGTCTTGCGTACCGCGAAGGGGCATCGGCAACGATTCGGGGAATCGATGCGGCGGGAAACAGTACGGTTCCAGTCCGGCTCATTGTTATCCTTGCCTATCCGGATTCCGGGGAACTCATGATCGTTTGCGACACGGAGATCTAAAAACCATCCGTTCCCTCAAAAAGGATGATGAGATCAATCATCCGGGCCGGAACCCGCCAACAAAATTTTCCGGACGGGAACGGACGTGCTCACCGGGGCTGCCCTCCCCCTGCCGCACAGGCTTACTCTGACCCGGTATCCCACCGGTAAAAAACCGGCAGCCGGGATTGCACCAATTTAAGCGCCTTGTTTCGCCAGAAATCCCTGTATGGGGTTTTTCTTGAAAATGGCATACAGTGCCCTTTGCGGGGCCGATCCGAGCACCGCATGACCAATCCCATGGTGTCGGTTTTCGCGGCCGCTAAAAGCCCGCTATCGTGCAGGTTTAAGTGGCCTTTAAATCGGGTATTTTTTGAAAAGACGCGATTATATCAGGATTTTCCAGGGGCGTGGACACCGGTTCCCGTGGAGAGTGGATCCGGGGTCCGGAAGTGGGGAATCGGAGGCAGGATTGGGGCTGGATTGGGATGGAAAAGGGTGAGTACTTTGAGGGGATGGGTATACGAGGGAGCCCACCCCCTTCGGGGGTTCGCCCGGCCGCCTCACCGGGGCCTCCGCTCGGGCGAGAGTGATGCACCTTGGATCTACAAAGTTGGTGGTTTCTATTGGCAGTTTTACGCGATAGTTCTTAACGGGTTTCTTTGGAATCAGAGATGAATTATCTGAACATCCGGTATGTTTTGCTGGATGTATTCCGCCAATAGTCTCCGATGACACTGATCCGGAACTTCTTCACTGCAAAGAAGACATGCCCTGTCAAGACTTGTAGGATCCAGTGTTTCACTGATTTTTCTTTTTTCCAGTAAATCAAGATATGTATCCTGGTATTCCTCCCAGGAAATTTCTTTGTTCTGGTATTGTTTCAGGATACTATCTGTCGGTGCATACATGAGGATATGTACATAGGAAATCCCGGCAATTTCGTGAAGAAAATATTGTAAATCTTCCCCTTTGCTAAACCCTGCCAACTGGGATTTATTATTCAGCCGGATATCAATTACTTTTTTAACGTTATTCTTTTTTAAAAGTTCAAAAAAATGTTTTGCCGTTTTTTTTGTGAAGCCGATGGTGAAAAGGATCACGGGAATCACACATTCAGGGTCTGATTTTCAGTTCGTTTGTGCGGGTTTTGAGGTTCTTTATTTACGGAATATCCCACATCCAGATTTCTGGATTTGTACGATTCTTCCGTTGTGGTACTTCTATACTTTTGAACTAGTTTTCGTTCAAGATTGCCGTTTGAAATTGTAGTGCCATCTGCAAGGATATGATCGATCTCCACCTTTTTTTGTTGAGCCAGACTATGGGAGACCAGTAAAAAGCGGTGGCAATCAAGAGGATCTTTTTCCGTGCACATTATGGCCACTGTTTTACCGTCAATAATTAAGGTAAATAATCCTTCAATACCTTGATTAAATTTGGGGGTTTCCCGGACTTTATTGTAATCAACCACGCCATTTTTGAAAAATAACGTGCGATCATCATAACGTCCTCCCAATTTATCCCCCATATAAACATACGTAATTTTTTGGGAAAGTTTAAGATCCGTTGCTTTTGTGAACCCTTCACTCTCTGACGAGATCTTTTTATTGTAAGCGTCAATATCGTCTTTCAACTGATCCCTGTTAAATTGCGGCTGGTACTGGCTAAAGGGGGTGCTTCGTACATCTACCAGGGTATCAATGGTGTATTTTTTGAGTAACTGGAGAAAATTTTCTGATGTGTGATTTGAATGACCGATGGTGTAACAGTGCCATGTGGGAGAACTGGTGTCTCCAAACCATTGCATATCAATACCCCTCCGTGCTTCTGATAATACCTACAACCAGTTTAAAGTGTGCATTGTCTGCGGCTTCAAACTGGTGTCCCAGCCCTATTGTTACATATGCAGATTTCACGCGTTCCGTCACCGGGCGCACTGCAGGGTCCTGCGGAATTTTAATATCGGTGATCTTTAATGTGTATTGGATTCCGTTACATTTGAACCGTAAACTGGGTCTGAATCCTGTTTTCGCGGCAAAATAAATTATTTCCGCCGTATCTGTAGCATAACTGAGTTTATGGAAGATCAAGGATTTCCGAACAGGCCTTTTCTTTATGGTATCAGGGAGTATCCGGTCATAGTGGTCGGCAAAGTCGTACTGGTGATTTCCCAGCCATTCGTAGGGCAGGGTATCTTCCAGTTCGTGAATTTTTTCGACCGTATAATTCTTGAGCAGATTCCATTTCTCTCCTGAAATCCGTTCGTTTTCGGGCTGGTAGTATTCCGGGCATTTTTCGCTAAATGGGATGGTATAACCTTCCAGAAGGTCCGGGCCGGATTCCCGGTTACAGAGAAAAAGGAGATCAGTTCCCGTAAAAGGTTCCGGTTTGTTGTTGATCAAACGAACCCATTCGCCGGTATTCAGATCTTTACCTGCAATGCAATGTCCGTGAAATTTTTTGGAATTCGCCAAAATGACAATGTCACGGGTATACATCAAATGCCTCTAAAAAAATTTACATCTTAATCTGCGCCAGCGCATCGTAGGCCATCTTCCGGTACACCACCGGGTCAACGGCCGGGTACTGCTCTTTTGCCTTCACGATATCCGGGCTCGTGCCGGTGGCAAGAGCATCCAGCCGGTCGAGCGTCCGTGCCGCCGTGTCCAGCGTCCAGATGTCCCGGGTGTCCTTGTCCACGACCGTGATCGCTTCGACCCGGACCGAGACAAGGTACGCACCGTCGGGCTTCTGGTACAGGTTCGGCTTTCCGATGACCGCGACAAATGCGGGTGTCTCGATCTTTGCCAGCTGCTGCATCGCCTCGGGCTGGTAACTTCCCGCCATGATAAAGAAGGTCCCGGTCGGGTCGATGACCCGGCCCCGGTAAAAGACGTTCTGCTCTCCCTGCCGGGTCTTCTCGGTCAGCGTGCCGACAATGAAGATCCGGTTAGATCGCTCTCCGGTCGGGAGGAGCACAAACGTCGGGCTCTTCTCGTCCTCGCCGTCCTTGAACTGGTACCGGCACTCGCGCAGCTCGCTTGCAAAGACCCGGCGTGCCGGTTCGCGCTCGAAGCTGCCGTCGCGCCTGCCCATCTCGGGCGGAGTCGAACTCATGGTGCACCGCCGGCCCGGTTCAGGAGCTTCGCATGCTCCCCACTCTCGAATTTCATCCACTCGCAGGTATTGGCCAGCAGTCGGTTCTCGATCTCCCGGCCTTTGCAGGTCACGTACCGGCCCAGCACCTTGTCACGCATCTGCAAAAAGACCTCGTCCATCCCGAGCGGGTTGTTCTCCGCGATCTCCTTTGCCTGGTCGAGGTTGATCCCGGTCAGCGCTTCGACCACGTCGCGCTTTAAGAGAAGGTTATGCGTCTTCTCACCATCGTCAAGCCAGCCCTTGATCCGCAGATCGTAAACAAAGTTCGGCTGGATCTCGTGGATCGGGCAATAGTTCTGCCGGGAGAGAGCGCGGTTGCAGCCCTCCATCGGGCAGCGCTTGATGATCCCGGAGCCGGGTGCGATATGCACGAGAGCTCCGCGGACCTCCGCATCGCCTCCCGTTGCCGTGGCAATATCCCCTTCTTCCTGCATGATCGTCGCTCCTGTGATATTGAGCGAGAGCCGTTCGTTGAACTCATCGACCTGCGCATAGAAAACAGAATAGACCGTGCCCACGGCAAGCTTTTCCTTACCCGGTTCTTTCCAGATAACAAATTTGACGGTCCCGGTCTCGTCTCCCAAAAGACCGGACTGGAGCATCCGGTCGTGCGTAACATCCCATTCCTGGATCACTTTCGCACGGACGCTCCCGATACCGGTTTTAAGGTCCTTTATCGGTGAGGGTGCCGGGATAAGCGGATCGGTCTTTTCGATCTCCGTGATCGTGGTTCCCGAATGCACCTTGAGATTCGGGATATTTTTGTATTCATCCACCACGGCCGATTCGAGCCGGTACCATTTACCCTCGCTCATCTTCGGCGCATTGGACTTTGCCCAGACCACAAACCGGATCCCGCCGGATTCATCGGCGATGATCCCGCTCTGGGCAATCGCCGGCGACGCGGGCGCGGCGAGGGAAACAACTTTCCCTTCAAGGGTTACCCAGTCGCCGGGCATGGCGTTTGAAATCGCCTTCTGCTCGGTCGCACCGCCCGCGCCTCCAGCACTCCCGCCAAATCCCGTGGCGGGGGCAATATTGAATTCCTTCGCGAGTTCGTTTGACACGCTGCGCTCAGCCTCGGCAGGCTGGACGCCAAACTCATCGATGAGCCTGCGCAGCTTGCCTTCGACCTTCTGCCGGTCGATCTCATGTCCGGTTTTTGAAAACTTTCGGGAGATTCTGTCAGTGACTTCGGAATAATCCATTCGTACATCTCCAAGTGGTATATCACATTGCATCTGGGCTATATAGCAGGTACCGTGCACCGCGAAAGTATTGAGACTTGTGGATTTGTCGCCGCGATGGTGAGATTTATGTCCCTGCACGGGAACTAAGTGTAGTATGGCTGAATTAACCGCAGACTCTACGATCTATGATCTTCTTCAGGCAAAACCCGACGCGACCGAAGCCCTCTTCAAGTTCGGCATGGGCTGTGTCGGGTGCTCCATCGCCCGCGGCGAGACCATCCGCGAAGCCGCAGAGGCACACGGTATTCCTCTCCCCGAGCTCTTAAAGGCGCTCGGGATCAAGGAATAAATTACTTTTTTTTGTTTCCTTACGTAACGGTTCTTTGCGAGCGGAGGCTGTTTTTGGTCTCGTGAAAGATCTCTTTCATACTCTGCTGCCCCCAGTACAGGTAATAAGGCACTATCGCAACCAAGGGATATCACAAGCGTGGGGGCGTTTTAGCCCTCAAAGAGCGTCATAGCGAGAGCTTGAACGATTTCTCTTGAGTCATTTTTTGGATTTTCCCCGGCACCCTCTGCTGCCGACCCGTACACGCAAGGACCAGGAATCCGGACCGTGGCTTTGATAACCGACTGCGTCCTAGGACTCATCAGGAAAATTCCCATGCAGCGACCCGGCCCGGCAATCCCCGCATTGATTCTCCTGGTTCTTCTCCTGGTTGCGGGTGTCGTCCTGCTCGGGCAGTATGCGACCGGTCCGCACGCCCATGGCGCCGGCACCATCACGTACGGGCTGGACACCTCCCTGCCCGCACCCGGCTATTACACCGGCATCGATTTCGATACCCTGAAATCGAACGACCACCTCACGGTCATCCCCCTCAAAAGTTTCCGGCAGCAGGTCTCCAACTATACCTGCGGCCCGGTTGCGGCCATGACCGTGCTCTCGTATTACGGCATGCCGGTTGCCAACACCGATGCAGAAGAGGCGGAGGTCGCACGGGAGATGAATACCTCCAGGAACGGCACGACGCCGGTCCAGATAGTCGGGTGGTTTAAGCAGCAAGGGTTGAACGCCACGTGGGGAACGAACGGCACGTACCGGATGCTCCGCGATCACCTGGATGCCGGTATCCCCACCATGGTCGAATGGATCGACTGGGGCGGCCACTGGGTGGTCGTGGTCGGCTACGACACCCGGGGCACAGATACGATCTGGGACGATGTGATAATTCTTGCAGATTCCGCAGACTGCGCCGACGACAAGATGGACGGGATCACGTACGCCAACTACGGACAGTTCGACGCGATGTGGTTCGATGCCCATTATTTCCCGCCGGGCATGCAGAACCGCGTGTACGTGGTCGCGGTCCCGCCGGGCAAGAAACTTCCCTGACGGTACGGCGTCTTACCGGGTCCCGTCCTTTTTTCCTGCGAGCCTCTTTAGCTCTTTAAGCGGAGCATAAGGGTTCTCTTTCAGGTAGTCCGCGACCGCCGGTTCGTGGAGCAGGGTGCAGCGCGAGCAGTTCCAGACCTCCCCGCTCTTTGTGCTCTTTGACCATTCGCCCAGCGTCTCGTCCCTGCACGGGTAGAAGGGACAGTAGCAGAAATCACAAGCCTGGCCCGGGAAATGGCAGGGATAATAGGGGCAGTCGTGGGGCGACCACTCCACCCAGTGCTCACCCTGGAACCGGCTGTAGATGAAAAATGCGGGCTCCTTAACCGTCCCGCTCTCGTACCGGCGCAGGGCTTCGGGCACGCCTTTTAACACCGCGTCCCGCACCCTCTGGCCCGGCTCCGTGATCCGGCCGGCGTACCGGTGTTTTACCGGACCTTCGCACGCGGCGATCACGGCATCGGTGGGTGTCCCTGAGACTCTGCCCCCGGCAAGCATGGCCTCGGTCTTTGCCTCGGTCGCGACCATGATCGTTTCGAGCAGCGCGGAGTCTTCCATCCCCTCGCTGCTGTACGCGATGATATTTACCGTCCCGGCCCCGCCTGCATCCGCCGGTTCCTGACGGATGCCGGCCGTCACGAAGACCGTGATAAAATCGTACTGGAGCACGCAGAGGGTCCGGATCGGGACGGCAGTCAGGAGCCCGAGCACATCCTGCCCGATCCCGGCAGCAGCTGCAATAAGTGCGATCTCCTTTTTCGGCTCATCATGACCCCAGTCGGCCGGGACCGTGTGATTAACGAGCGTCGCTGAGTTACGGATACCACCGGATATACCGGTACTCGCAGCGCGGAACGCACCGCGGATAAAAAGAGTATCTGAATCGAGATAATATCTCATGCAACAGAGTATCTGACCCGGTCCTTGAGTTCCTGCTGCTTGCCGGAGTTCCACCCGGAGACATCCTGCAGGTACCCGGTTACCCTGCTGATCTGGACGACATCATGGGAGCCGCATTCAGGGCAGACTGCCTTACCGCAGAGCGGGCAGTACTCGATCCCGGAGATCATCTCGTGGCTACAGTGGCAGTTGTCGAGCGGGCACATGATCTCAAGCTTGGTCTCCCCGCAGTTCGGGCACGGGTTCTGGTCAACGATGAGATGGCAGGTATGGCACTTGTATTTGCGCTCGGTTTCCGGAATATCGTCGAGTTTCTTGTATTTTTCCACAATTTTCCGCTGCTCTGCACTCCAATCCATACTACTACATTGCAGAAGGGCTTAATATATTTTTAGACCGTGTCCTGAAGGTAATATTGCATTCGCGGTATGTCCGCGCGTGCACCAGCGGATCGGGCTGTAAAAATGGTTTGCTTTACTTATTCTTTTCCCTGCGAAGGTGCGCGTAGGACTGTGCTGCGGCCGCAGGATCCGGGGCTTCGTAGATCGACCGGCCCACGATGATACCGTCAACGAGCGCGGCGACAGCATCCGCATCCCCTCCCTGCGTCCCGATGCCGGGCGAAAGGATCTTTTTGTTGCCCACAAATCCCCGCAGGACCCGGACCCGGTCCGGCCGGGTGGCTGGCGCGATGATCCCGTCGGCACCCGCGATGACGGCCTCCGAAGCGATCTGCTCCGCGATCCCGCCGGAGAAAAATTCCTTTCCCCCGGGATGGCTCATCTCGGCGACCACAAAACATTCGCCCTTATGCTCACGGGCGGAGGCGACGCAGGCCTTGACCGAGTCCATCCCGGTAAACCCGTGGCAGATGATCCCGGAAAACCCGGCGAGAAAGACCTGGTCGCAGATGAGCGTGTCGGTGTTCGGGATATCCGCGACCTTGAAGTCGGCGATGAGCGGCAGGCCTTCATTTTTGAGTTCGCCGGTAATCCCGAGACCGGCCGAGAGCACGAGCGGGTACCCGATCTTGATTGCATCAAGGTACGGGGCGCAGGCATGTGCTACTGCGAGCGCCTTTCTCTTTTCCGTCACGTCCAGCGCGAGGATCAGGTCAGGCATGGTTGAGCCGCTCCATCACGGCTGCGACAAGGACCGGGAGCGTTATCGTCGCATCGGCGTACACGGTCACGGCCTTTGCATCCTCGGTGATCTTGCCCCAGGACCGGGCCTCGTCCAGGGTCGCGCCCGAGAGTCCGCCAAGGTCCGGCCGGTCGCCGGTGAGCTGGATCGCGTAGCTGAAACCGTTCGGGGTCATGATCATGCTCTGGAGGATAAAGTTCTTCGGCACTCCCCCGCCAACCAGGAGGGCACCGGCCTTTTTTGCCGCAAAGCACCGGTCAAGAAGCGCCGGCATATCGGCAAACGCGTCAACCGTCACCTTGTTCGTCTGCGAAAAGAGCCAGTACTGGAGACCGACCATCGAGTCCTGCACGGCCGGGCAGTAGACCGGGATCCCTTTCTGTGCGGCGGTCGCAAGGATACCGGTTTTCAGGTGCAGGCCGATGTGGCGCAGGAGATCGGAGATGGAGATCTTGCTGTTGGGTTCGAGTTCGCCGTACACCTTCTGCATGAATTCCTCAAAGTGCTCGAACGCCTCGTTTGGGAGATAGACATCGTAGATCCGGTTGATCTCGTCGTGCCTGAGTTCGATGTCGTTGCAGAACGCGGTGCCGTGGAAATGGTGGCAGCCGATCGCCTCGATAATATCGTGCGTGAGGTTTGCGCCGGTTGAAACGAGGATGTCGATATGGCCGTCCCTGATAAGGTCCGAGACGATTCCGCCCATGCCGGCCGGCACCATCGCGCCGGCAAGCCCGAAGAATTTTGTCGTATCCTTATCGCGCAGCATCTGCTCGTAGATCTCTGCCGCATGGTAGAGCGAACCGCCGTTGTACGCGCCGGCTTTTCCCATCGCATTAACCAGTTCGCCGACGGTCATGGCCGGCTTCAGGTGCATCTGGGTGACCGGTTCATCGCATTGGTGTGTCATCGCTGTTCCTTCCCCGTATTCTGCAAAAGTATTGGCGCTCCGGGCTGATAACAGTGTTTCAGATTCAAAAAGCATAACCCGAAAAATGGAAAACAAAGGGGAGTTTCTGCGCAATTGTCAGAAAGATATTTACCCTTTTAAAGTGGTTTATCGACTATGCAGGACGTGCGGTTAACTATCAGGAAACGGGCGTTTCCGAGCCAGGGACGGGTGCGTCTGAATATCGCGCACCTGCCCGCACTGGGAATCCATGAAGGGGAACACGTAGATCTCATCAATGAAGCCAACAAGAAATCCGTTACGACATCCGTTATTGCGGATACCATGGTACGGGAAGGGCAGGTCCGGGTGAGCGAAGAGGATCTCAAGACGATTGGACTTGACGACGACGATGAAGTCCTGGTCAGGAAATCCCTCAAACTCCCGGAGAAACTCTCAAAGGCCGCAGCAGAAGCCAACACCTCGATTGCAAAGGGTGTCGGCAAACTTGGCAGCGCGGCCAAAAAAACTGCCGGTGAGGTAAAGACCGGGGCGGTAAAAACCGCAGAGGCAGTAAAAAAAGAGACAAAGAAGGCATCGGCTGATATAGGGAAGGCGGCGGCAAAGACCGCAAAAAAGGTGAAAAAAACCGTGAAGAAGGCGACCGGCACCGGGGATGAGTTGTAACATGGCCGGTTTTTGTGCGGGGACCGGGGCAGGAAAACCCGGTGACGGAGTGAAGTAAGTATGGCAGCAGAAGCAGTTGTGGTGCCGGTCTCTGGCATCATCACCGATACCCTTCTTACGGGCATCCTCATCGTTCTCGCGATGGTGATCGTGTATCTCATTATCCGTGAGATACGGATCATGAAGACGTCCAACCGCACGATCGAACTGGATCTTGAACGGGACAAACTCAAACTTCTCCAGCAGCACGAAGCGTCGAAGATGTTCCCGTTTACCCGGTTCTCCCCCGAACAGACAGCCGCGATAAAACAGGTCGAAGATGAGAACCTGGGAATCGAGACGGATAATTTCGCAAAGGAGAATCTCCTTGAAAAGCGCCTGACCCGTCTGGAAAATATCGTGAAGACCAAAAAACTGGATACCCTCCTCAATAATGTCCAGGAACAGGAAAAGAAGGTGAAATAATGTACCTCAACCAGAACCCGGAGCAGAATGCGACCGGGGATTCGTTCTGGGACCAGTTCTCGCATATCCCCGGGGCGATCGACTCCCGTATTCCGACATTCGATAAATCGCTCGACGCCTATTTCGACCGGCATTTTTCTGCGATCATCGATGAATGGGATCTCGTGACCGAAACCGATCTCGACCGGCTTGAAAACCGGCTGGCACACGTGACCGATGATATTACCGGTCTCTACGCAGAGAAAGCGACCATCGAGGCCCGGGCACAGCGGCTGGACGACCTCGTCACGTCCCTGGAGAAATCATTATGATCGGCATGGACTCCTATCTCAATGCCTACGTGGACCGCCGGATGAAATACATCGTTGACGAATGGGATCTTTCCACGAAATCCGATCTCTCGGACTTTACCAGCCGGCTCGCGGCGCTGGAACAGGAGATC
>JBAZHU010000039.1:0-10414 GCA_041652215.1 Methanoregula sp.
GTCCGGCATTTTGAGTCCGAGCGCTTTTGTGTCGATTGTCGCCCGCAGGTATGCCGGTGCCTGGAGGGCGCAGCCCACCTCATCGTGCAGGCTGACCTGCGGGTGATGGTGGCCGGTGACAATGAGGTGGCCGCCAAGATCGGGAGCCGGGTACGTGTGGCCATGGAGGTACGCAACGTCATCGATGACTTTACCCTCCTTTGGCTGGAGTTCTCCTTGTTCGAGGAACCGTTCGATGCCGATGTCGTGGTTCCCCGGGAAGACAAGGATCGGGATACGGCGACGGAGCGTATCGAGAATACCGGGAATCTCCGCCCACTCCTGCCGGGTGAGGGAGGGAATGCTGTGCTTGACATCCCCGAGAAGGATGAGCCGGTCCGGATCTGTCCGTTCAATAGTCTGCATGAGCCGGGCGAGGCGTTCGGTGCTGTGGCTTTTGAAGTGCATGCCGTGGGCAGCGAGATCTGCCTCGATCCCGAAGTGGAGGTCGGCTACGATGAGCAGGCGCTCGGTGTTCTCGATAACAAGCGCCGGCCCGTCTTTTACAAACTCCATTTTCATAGCGGTTTTATGTATCCTTTCTGAGGCTGGTAGCAGTCGTCGTTCTCGACAAGCGTCCGGATCGCGGCAACCACCGCCCCCTCAGCGTGTCCCCCGGCGCCTGCCTCATCGATCACATCCTGTACGGACACGCCCCGTGGACCGCTTTTTGTGCGGATGATCTCCATGATGATTGCGCTGATATCGGCCTCTGCCTTCGGGGATGCCACCGGGGCAGTGCTGACACTGGCAAGGGCTCCTTCGCTCATTGTCACCATCTCGCAAATCCCCTCCCGGGTGAGCCCATAGTGCCGGACAACCCTGCATGCCCGCAAATCACGCGAGGTCCCTTCGAGCGCGGCAAGCAGAAGTTCGAGCCGGGCAATGGTCATGTCCGCAGTCCCGGTGATCCACCGGTCGCGGACGGCTCGGTCGACTACCTGAATATATTCGGGCCGGACCGAAACCGTACTTCCGCCCTTCCTGAGGTACAACTGGGCGGTACCGGTAACCGCGATAAAGGAGGGTACCGGGATCGCGTGGATCTGCTCCGTGATCGCTGCCCGCCGCCCGCCAGAGACAATCTCGAAGGCCCCGGTCGGGTCGGCTACCCGACAGTGCAGCACATCGGCAATCTCTGCGACCTCGGTCAGCGCCCCGCAGAAGTATAGTGACCGGCACCACGCCCCTCCCGGGGTCACGACCCATGCCTGGCTCCCTGCATCATCCACCGGCTCCGTAAGGGTCGCTCCGGAAAAATCTCCGGCAAAAACACGGACTGCACCTTCCATAGTTATGATAGTACTTTTGGAAAAGAGAGGTATTCAAGGTATAGGCGTTGATAAGCGACGGGGTTACTCGGGGTTTACGGGTGGGGGACGGGATATTTTAAACGAGGACCGTCTTAAAAAAATGGCATTATTAGTTTTTAGTGCCTGCTTCAGCGCCGATGGAGTTGTTTATGCATCGCAGCTGTTTTTGTGTTCATCTATAAATGATCAGGTATAATTTTGTGTGATGGATCGAATGTCGATGCATTTACAAAAGCCGCTTCAGCCTCTGTACTCATCTTTAATCCCTGAAGTGCGTGTGCCTTGTTGTACCATGCAATAGCGTGTGTTGTATTCAGGTTCCCGGGTGTGTTAATTGCTACATCTGCTGCGGAAATCGCCTCATCGTTACGGCCCAATGCTACGAGAATTCCCGCCCGGTTTGACTGGATCAGGGGTGTAAGGGAACTGACATTGAGGGCAAGTGCCTCGTCGGCCGCTTCAAGCGCGTCTTTATAATTCCCGGCGTTTGCCAGATCCACGCTCTTTGAGTACAGTGCACCGGCAGAGGTGAAGGATGCAGAATCATTAGTCGGTGTATTTACCGATGCAGACGGTACCAACGGGCCCTGCTGTATCAGCACAATCCCGGCGATAACTGCAATGCAGATAACAAGGATGACTCCGATTATAAGGAGATACTTCTTTGGTATCCTTGTAACGGGTTTTTTCTCCGCGCTTTTGCTGTTTTTCTGGCTCATGAGATAAAAGAAGGAAAGAATGACGATTAATACTTCCGTTTCACCGCAAGGGCGAGCGCCGCGATGCCAATACCGATGAAAGCTATTTCAGTGGGCAGTGGGGTGTAGGTCGTCTTTTTTGGGAGGGTTGTCGATGTGGGCTGTGCCGTTACCTGCGGTGTTGCGGATGTTGTCCCGGCGATCGTGGTCGTTATTTCAACCGGTGCTGTCAGTGACGGCAGCAGAGTTGGGGAGGTGGTGAAGGTATCGGCAATGAAAGTGATCGGTTTATCCCCACTCGTTACCGTCCCGACAGCCGCAGTGCCACTGTAACTGCTGCTCATATGGTTGAGATCCTGCGTAACTACAAAGGTATAGGTTCCCGTCCGGTACACGTTACTGCCGTCAGTACTTTTTGCGTTCCTGTCCCATGCCGGGCCATTGCTCCAGGTGTACGGCGAGGACTTGATAACCGGTGCGCTGTCAAATTTGAGGATCTGGGTGGTCGACGATCCGAGGTTCCCGGTATAGATTTGGGGGATAATCGTCCCGGCAGGAGACGTGAGTTTCACAGTAAAAAAACTGTCTGAAGGGTTATAGTTGGGACGCTTTGCATAGTCAAGCGCCAGGTAGAGGTTCGTGTCGATCCTGTAGGAGATGTTCGTGGACATCGGGACTGACTGGCCGGTGATATCTTTATTTGCATCCACATCCCAGACCGCGAGGTCGATCTGGGGCTGGTACAGGACAAAGGCAGGTATATCGGGTTTAATATCGTGCGTATACCAGGTACCGGTATAGCCGGTGAAAATATCCGGATTGAGATAATACGATGCGGCATCCCCGGAAATTGTCACGGTCTTTGACGGCTCGCTGCTTCGGTCCGAACCAGCCGGCCACCATGCGATTACCGTGTGCCCGTTCACACAGGCGGTGATGTCCAGGTTACGCTCGCCGATAAAGACCGGTGCACCACTTGCAACCGTAGTCAGGCTTGCTGTGGCCGGGACCAGAACAAGGCATATGAGCAGGAAAAGAACGAGGGGGATTTCGCGCGGTATCATGGAAAGTAATTTCAAAACTCTTATGATAAAGATTATGACATTCTTTTGATAGCATAAAGGACATTTTTGGGAAAAGGCATTTTCTTTCCCGGATACACCCGGCCATTTGGGCAGGAAAAAGCAAGATAGTCCAAAGACAATCTAGTCAGTACAAAGCAGGATGATTGAGCATGGATGAGACCCACACCATCTGGATCGAGAAATACCGGCCGACAAAACTTGTAGATATTGTCGGGCAGGACGAGATAGTCGAGCGGCTATCCTCCTACGTGAAGTCCGGGAACCTTCCCCATCTTCTTTTTACCGGAAGCGCCGGTGTGGGAAAGACCACCGCCGCTGTCACCCTTGCCCGGGAGTTCTTCGGGGAATCGTGGCGGATGAATTTCCGGGAACTCAATGCGTCTGACGAGCGCGGGATAGATGTCGTGCGCAACCAGATCAAGGAGTTCGCCCGGACGCGGCCTGCGGGGGAAGAGGCGTTCAAGATTCTATTCCTTGATGAAGCCGATGCGTTGACAACCGATGCGCAGGCTGCGCTGCGCAGGACTATGGAGAGTTATGCGAAAACCTGCCGGTTCATCCTCTCGTGCAACTACTCCTCGAAGATCATCGATCCGATCCAGAGCCGGTGTGCAATCTACCGGTTCCGGCCGCTCGCCCCTCCGGCAATAAAAGAGGAGATTGGCCGGATCGCGGCAAACGAAGGTCTGAAGGTTACGCCCGATGCGATGGATGCGATGGTCTATATTGCGCAGGGCGACATGCGAAAGGCGATCAATGCCCTGCAGGGCGCTGCCATCATCAGTACTACGGTCGAGGCTCCGATGGTGTACTCGATCACCTCCAATGCCCGGCCGGACGAGATCGAGGAACTCCTCCGGCTGGCTCTTACCGGGGAATTTGATGGTGCCGAATCGCTGCTCATGCATCTGCTCCACGAGCGGGGGATCGCGCCAAACGAATTGATCAACCAGTGTTACCGGGCGCTCGTGAAACGTGCGATGGACCGGGCGCTTAAAGTTGAACTTATCGATGCCCTTGGTGAAGCCGATTTCCGGCTCTCTGAAGGGGCCGGGAGCGACATCCAGATGGAAGCGTTGATCGCCCGGTTTGTGCTTGCGAGCACAAAGAAGCGGTGAGGAAAAATGGAAAAGACACCCGAACTGCACCAGGGCGACAGGACTGAGGACTGGAGCCGGTTTTTGAAAAGCCGGTACAAGAAGGAACTCGGCGAGATCTCGCGCCTGTACCCGCACAAGCGTTCACTTTATATCGACTACCGGCAGATCGAGCGGTTCGGGAAAGCGGGGATCTCCCTTGCCGATGAATTGCTGGAAAACCCCGGCAAGGTGCTCGAAGATGTCTGGGATGCGATAAAAAACGACCAGCTGATCCGGACAAAAGACGGCAAAGAACCAAAGGGCGTCAATATCCGGTTCACGAATATCCCCAAAAAGACCGCGATCCGTGAGATCCGCTCCGATGACATCAACATGTTCGTCTCGGTCGAGGGTATTCTCCGGAAGACCACTGAGGTACGCCCCCGGATCGTGGAAGCAGTTTTCAAGTGCCCGGCCGGTCACTTCACGAGAAAGGTCCAGAAGTACGGCAAGTTTATCGAGCCGGATGGCTGCGCAACCGATGGCTGCACGTTCAAGAAACTCGATCTCGTACCCAAACGCTCCACCTTTGTCGATTCCCAGAAACTCAGGGTGCAGGAGTCACCTGAGGGCCTGCGGGGCGGCGAGCAGCCGCAGACCCTTGATATCGATGTGACCGATGATCTCTCGGGCACGGTCGCACCGGGAGACCGGGTTGTGATTAACGGTATTCTCCGCTCCATGCAGCGGGTTGTCAAGGGTGAGAAGAGCACGGTTTTTGATATTTTCCTGGAATGCAACTCGATCGAGATCGCAGAAAAGGAGTTCGAAGAGGTCGAGATCGACGAGAAAGCGGAAGACGAGATAAAAAAACTGTCCTGCGATCCGATGATCTACCGGATGGTCACCCACTCGATTGCCCCGACCATCTATGGCAATGAGGATGTCAAGGAGGCGATCACCCTCCAGCTTTTCGGCGGGATTGCAAAGGAAATGCCGGACGGGAGCCACCTGCGGGGCGATATCCATGTGCTGCTTATCGGTGACCCGGGTATCGCAAAAAGCCAGCTGCTGAGGTATATCGTGAAGTGCTCGCCGCGCGCGATCTACACGAGCGGCCAGTCCTCGACTTCTGCCGGTCTTACGGCAACTGCGGTCAAAGATGAGTTTGGCGAAGGGCGCTGGACACTTGAAGCAGGCGCTCTCGTGCTCGCCGACATGGGTATCGCCGCTGTCGATGAAATGGACAAGATGCAGAAGGAAGATCGTTCGGCCCTTCATGAAGCGATGGAGCAGCAGACTATCAGCGTCGCAAAGGCCGGCATCACCGCGACGCTCAAGTCCCGGTGCGCTCTTCTTGGGGCTGCCAACCCGAAATATGGCCGGTTCGATATGTACGGCGATATTTCTGACCAGATTAATATGCCGCCATCGCTTCTCTCGCGTTTTGACCTGATCTTTATCATGACCGATCAGCCGGAGCAGAAACGGGACCTGGCCATTGCTGAACACATCCTCAAGGCGCACGCCATTGGGGAACTCATCGCCCAGCACAAAAAAACCCCCATCCCCGGGGTCACACAGGAGTATATCAACCAGCAACTCAAGCCGGTCATGCCGGATATCGATCCTGCACTTTTCAGGAAGTACGTCGCGTACTCCAAGCGTTCCTGTTTTCCCATCCTTTCAGCGGAGGCAAAAGAGGCGCTTGTAGGTTACTACCTCAAACTCCGGGGGATTGCTGAACCCAACAAGCCCGTCCCGGTAACGGCCCGTCAACTGGAAGCACTTGTCCGTCTCGCTGAGGCAAGCGCCCGGATCCGGCTTTCGAACAAGATCGAGGCGGGCGACGCGGAGCGCGTGATCCACATCGTGGATGCCTGCCTGCGCCAGATTGCCTACGATGCAAAGACCGGCAACTTCGATATCGACAAGGTGGCGACCGGTATCTCCAAGGAGAAGCGTGACATCGTGAGGGTGATCAAGGATGCGATCCGGGATATTGGTGGTGAAGGACGGCGCGCCGCTATAGAACAGGTAATTGAAGCCGTCTCTTCAAAGGGTTTTTCACACGACAAGGTGCGGGAAGGGATCGATATGCTCCTGCGGCATGGCGAGGCCATGGAGCCAAAACAGGGAATCATCCAGCTTATCTGATAAGATGGGGGTGGACGGGATAAACCAAGCACACGGAAACGGTGAGCACAGCGATCGGGAACAGGCCGTCTTCGAGGCCGGGATCAAACTGGGGGCACTCTACCACCAGTGGGTTGGGACACCCATCTCGCAGGAGTCTGCAGGGAGCGTGGAAACGGCCATCGAAAAGGCTGTGATCCTCCAGCCTTTTGTCGAGGAGATCACGGTGAAGCTCGATCGTTCTGTAATGAAAAAGAATGTATTTGGATACAGCGAACTCTCTGGTCTGATGTTTGATGTGGAGATCGTGACCCGGGTGGGATTCTCGTACTGCCGGGCCGCGCTTGCTGCGGAGAATGGTTACCCGCTCATGCGGATCATGGAGTGCCATGAGATCGCGCCTCTTTCCGATCACTGACGATCATATCCATTTCGATCCGGTCAACGGGCGCGGGGTGGAAGCGGCCAAGGATTTCCTGCATGCCGGCGGGACGCATATCTTCCTTGTTGCGAAACCATCGTGGTCACTGGGAGTCACACCGGCCGCTGGCGCTGATTACGCGAAGGTCTTTGACGAGACCCTCCGGGTGGCAGATGCGATTCGCGAGACCGGGCTTGTAGTCTTTCCCATTCTCGGAGTACACCCGGCCGAGATCAGCCGGCTAATGGAGCGTATGCCCCTTACTGAGGCAGTTCGGGTGATGAAAGGCGGACTTGACTGCGCTGCGGGCTATGTCAGGGACGGCCGCGCCGTGGCGCTCAAGAGCGGGCGGCCGCATTACGAGGTAAGTCCCGAAGTTTTTGCGGCATCAAATGAGGTGCTTTCCCATGCGCTCGAACTTGCTGTCGGGTACCGGTGCGCCCTCCAGATTCATGCGGAGAGCGGGTCGTGCGCCGATGTCGTGGACATGGCTGATGCTGTGGGTATGCCAATCGGGCGCGTGGTCAAGCACTATGGCTCACCCGAGACGCCGCTTCACCCCTCACTTGTCGCCCGGCACGAGGCGGTGCCGGTCCTTGCGCGTGAACACCGGCTGTTTACCATGGAGAGTGATTTCATGGACGAGAACTCGCGGCCCGGTGCCGTGACCGGTCCCAAATCTGTCCCGCGGATCACAAAGAAACTCCTTGAATCTGGTGTGATAACCGAGGAGGACTGCTGGCGAATCCATGGCGAGACCCCGGAAAAAGTCTATGGCGTCAGGATCACACTCTAACACGCAACCGTGCCCGAGACTTTGTGTCCGCTCCCATCTTTTATCTGGTGGCTCGGCAAAAGAGTTGATCAATGTTTCTCAAAATCCACCGGTCGCCCGGGGCGAGTGATGTGGTTGCGGTATGTGACCGCGAATTGCTCAATACGACCATCGCCGAAGGGGAACTCAAAGTAACCGTATCCGAATGGTTCTACGGTACCACCCGTGTGGACGAGGCAGCAGTCATCGAAGCCCTGCGTAAGGGAGACAATGCCAACATCATCGGCGAACGCTCTGTCGGAGTGGCGGTAAAACTGGGACTTATCTCCCGGGCAGACTGCATCATGATCGGCAATGTACCTCACGTCCAGATCTACAGGTTTTGAACTATGACAATCCAGGATCGGTTCTGCCCGAAATGCGGAAAACTTTCGGAAACAGACGGGCTCTGCATGAGCTGCCGGGCGGGAGATACCCCGTGGGCCGTGTGCGATACACGGGTGGCAATGACCCACTGCCCGAGCTGTGGTGCGACCAAGCAGGTGAACACATGGACGGATACGGAACGCGAACAGGCAGATATTGCACCCGAACTTGCACGGAGCGCGGTGCACTTCCATCCCGATGTGAAGAAACGCTCGATTGCCGTAGATGTGCGCGACATCAGCCCCAACCGGTCCCGGGCCTATCTCACGATCTCCGGTACCCTGTACGGGGTTTCTATGGACAAGACCTGCACGGTCGAACTGGTCTGGCACAAGGAGCAGTGCGACCGGTGTAACCGGATCACCGGTAATTATTACGAGGGGATTGTGCAGGTGCGTGCGGACGAACGCGACTTAAGCCCGTTTGAGTTACAGTCTGTGGCAGCCCTTGCAAACCAGATCGAGGAAACCCTCATTTCAGGAGGCGAGCGGCTCTCGTTTATATCTGACCTGACCGAGAACCGGGACGGCCTTGACATCACGGTCGGTTCGCAGCATATCGGTCTTATGATCGTGCAGGGAATAACGGCGCAGTTCGGTGGGAGGTACACGACGCACCCGAAACTTGTTGGTGAGAAAAACGGGCGGCAGCTCTTCAGGATTACATATCTTGTCCGCCTGCCCCGGTACCAGCGGCATGACGTGGTCAGGCTCGGTCGGGTCTATGCGGAAGTGGAGCGGGTGGACTCCCGGCATGTGCAGGTCTTCGATCTGTCCGAAGGCAGGAGCCGTTCCATTAAGGAAGCCGAGATCCTTGGGCAGATCGGTAATGCGCGGAATGCCCAGACCGCGCTTGTCGCGTATGTTGCCGGTGGAATGATGGGGATCCTCGATCCTGAAACCGGCGTGACCCGGGAATACCCGAAAAAACCGTGGCAAACGATTGTTGCCGGGGAGAACGTGCAGGTACTCCGCGACGGGGACGTCCTTGTCGTGATGAGGTAACCCCCGAATTATTATGCGAGCGCGGCAGGTCCGGACGGATCAACTGGCAGCGGTCCGCGATGCAGAATGGGTCGATGCGACCCGGCGTCCTTACGTTGAAGGTGCGACTGCATGGGTACCGGTGCGGGACGGATTTTCGTTCGAGTGCGAGATTCCCGATCGCCACGCGTACGGTGGTCGGGGTTTTTTCATGCTGGGCGAGGTGGCGGTCATCCACGGGACCCGGCCCTCGGTGCTGGAGGTAGAAGGGATTGTCAGTTTCCGTCACCCACGTGGCGTGCTCTGGATCGAAGCGCTCAGCGATGTGACCCGCACCCCAAAAACGGAGATCCTGTGGGGTGATGTTGGGGAGATATGCCACCGGGAGTGTGGGTATACCTATCATCTTGATCCCCGTAAGGTGATGTTTGCTCAGGGGAACCGGGACGAGAAACTGCGGATGGCCCGGCTCGTCCGCGAGAGTCCAAATGATGCCCGGGTGGCAGACATGTTTGCCGGCATTGGCTACTTTACGATCCCGATGGCGGGGAGTGGGGCACAGGTCCACGCGATGGAAATTAACCCGGTTGCATTTGAGTACCTGAAGCGGAATATTGCGGAAAACGGGCTGGGTGAACGGGTGAAGACTGACTGCGGGGACTGCCGTATGCTCCTTTTCGGGGACTATGACCGGGTCGTCATGGGACATTTCGATGCAGTAACGATCCTTCCCGCAGTTTTTCCCCACGTGCATCCGGGGAGTGTTCTCCACGTGCACAGCATCGGCGACGCAGCAGAGACGATCCGGGGCTGTGCCAAAGGCGCAGGTTTTTCTGCATCCATCCAAGTACATAAAGTAAAGAAATACCGCCCGCACACGTGGCATGTGGTGCAGGACGTGACCCTCGCATGACCCTACAGACCCTTGCCGGAAAAGAGATCGTCATCGGAGTGACCGGGAGCATTGCGGCGGTCGAGACCGTAAAACTGATCCACGCGCTCCGCAGGAAAGGTGCGACGGTCCAGCCGGTCATGAGTGCGGCAGCGCAGGGAATCATTCATCCCGATGCTCTGGCATACGCGAGCGGCCGCGAGACTATCACCCGGCTCTCGGGCGGGGTGGAGCACGTGACGTATTGCGGTGACGGTGGGAGTGCGTCGCTTCTTCTTATTGCGCCCTGCACGGCAAATACGATCGGGAAGATCGCCTACGGAATCGATGATACCCCGGTTACAACATTTGCGACTACTGCTATCGGGAGCGGAATGCCGGTGCTCGTGGTTCCTGCGATGCACCACAGCATGTACCGGCACCCGGCGGTTACCCGGAATATCAAAACCCTCGAATCGTGGGGTGTTGAGATTGCGGCACCGAAAATCGAGGAAGGGAAAGCAAAGATCGCCGGTATCGAAGAGATCGTGCTCAGGTGCGAACGGGCCGTTATTGGCCGCCCGCTTA
>JBAZHU010000040.1:0-10332 GCA_041652215.1 Methanoregula sp.
TGTCGCAGCATTCGTGCTCTGGAGGCTCCCGCTACCGGTAAACTTGTAGAGAATTTTACCGGTCTGCACATCCGTTACGGCACCGGATGATGCATCGTAGGTGACATCGAATTGCCCATTCATCATCGGGTGCTGGATCAGCACAAAATACTGACCTGTCGCGAGGTTTGCAGTGTCCGATTTCTGGAGCTCGTATTCGTAGGTGTTGTCCGCGTTCACCTGCACAGTCGAAACTTTGGCGAAATTATACCCGATAAACCAGACCTGGAGGCCGGCCTGCGGGTGGCCGGTGGCGATGCCCCGGATATAAACCGGGTCTCCCTGGGATATCGTGGTCGTTGTCGCTGAACTTCCCGGGGTAAGGGTTACGGCTGCTGCACAGGGAATGCAAATCGCGATGGCGAGCAGCAAAATGCAAAATGCACGACTCATATTCCCCGGATTATCCTGGTAGTACATCATGGAAAGGCACCTGTATCTATAATAGGATCTCACCATATACAGAAAAACATCTTGTTTTGTGTATGACTGAAGGGAATTTTGCTGAAGTATTGAAATATATGTTCTTTAGAAATCCACGATACTATTTATAAAAAACGCTCTTTTGAGGTTTCTGCAGGATCCCCCGGTTGCGATGAGGGTATATTACCTGTTCGCAGATGGGGGTTCGAGAGGAGCTTGTGCGTACAAGGTAATACCCACACTATCGCGATTGCGTCCCGTCACCGCACAGGGGACGGGTGGCGCAAAGAGGGGGGCTGAATATTATTTAAAAATGGGTGTTCTACAGAGCAGAAATGTATGTAAACCGGTCTGGTTTTTTCCGATACTCTCAAGACTCTGTTGAATCTATTGCAAATATGCGGTTTTTTTAAAGATCCAATTGTCCTTTACCCGCCGCATAAGAGATCCCGGCAGAACTCCAGCAGGATAATATTATGCGGGGAGTAATATGTCAGAATAAGGTAAGGTAAAAAACATGGCAACACCCCTGCGACACGGAGATACGGTCCTTTCCGCAACCCTCGTACGGCTGCATGAATTGTACCGTGAAAACCGTGTCCGGCAGGGAAAACTCACGAGCATCGCCATCAAACCACGGTGGATTGCCATCACCGGCTCCCACGATGAATGCGGGATAGCCACCAACTGTGCCGGGATCAACGCGTTCTACGGAATTCAGGGGCGTGACGTAATCCCGGACCTGCATACATTCATCGGAAAACCCCTCTTCGATCTCGCCGAAACGGGAATTGTATCACAGGATCTCCAGAAAAGGGCAATTGGTATAGCTGCTTTGAGTGCGTTATCCCAGAAATTTCTCGGTTGCAACGGTGTCCGCAAACGGGGATACCTCTCGGAGTGCTGGAAAAGCAGCGATGAGTTTGTCCAGAATTACCCGGCAATTTCACATATTGTCAACCTTGACGATATCGTGGCAGTTGCCGGATACGGGAACCAGGTATCCTCTCTTCACTCCTGGTGCCGGGAGCTCCATGTAATAAACCTCCGGTTCCCCGAGACATTTGAAACAATCATCATTGATAAAGAGAACGGCACGCTGCCGGGAAATATTATTTGCCATCAACAATCCGAATTTGAAACCACCCTTGGCAGTGCTGATGTGGTGCTTCTCGGGACCTCGACACTCGTCGATAACAGTTTTGGCCGGCTCCTGCATGCAGCCAAAAACGCCCGGCTCATTGGCATCTACGGATTAGGCGCCTCGCTTATCCCGGATGCATTCTTCGACGATGGCGTGGATCTTTTTTCCTCCTTCCGCATCGTTAACCCGCAAGAGTTCAGTAGTGGGATGAAAAACGATTATGATATGGAATATTCGATGAAAAATGCACAGAAGCAGTACATGATGATGCGGCCGCAGGCCGACATCCGGGGTTCCCCTATAGCAGCATTTCTCCGGCACCCGAAAATACCGGAGTGAAAAGGGGCAGGGGTACAATCCATACCCCTCCTATCAAAACCCTTTTTTTATACGGCTGAATACTTTTCTGATATCAGGATCGCTTCTCCTTTTGCCAGATCTGTATCCATTAAGGGATCGGGCGCGTCTCACGCGTGAGGAGGTTTAGTTCCTGATAGTAGCGGGATAATTCCAAATGATGACTACAGGAAGATTTTCCGTCATGGGAGTAGAATCATCCGATACAAGGTCTGCCTGCCAGAACCCGCCATTGTATTCCGGGAATAACTTCATTGACCGTTACAGGAGGAAGCAGATAGATCGTAGTAAATCAGGGTACATCCGCTGTCACATGGATAGCTGATGCCTTGATCTCTGCTATCACCTCAGTACCGGAAGACAGGTGCAGATCCTCACAGGAGAGGCGGGTTAAAAGGACCGTGATTGTGCACCCGCAGTTTACCGAGATCCGTTCAAACGGCCCGAACGGGACCATGCCGGTGATCCGTCCCGGCAGGTGATTGCGAACGCTGGACCGGACCGGGTCATTCCCGCCAGGCAGCGACAACGACACCTCTTCAGGACGCAGGTAGATTTTCACCCGGGTTCCCGAAGACAAGGGTGTGATGGCTTCAATCGTCAAGCCACATACCGCAATAAACGCATGACCCCCCTCGTTTCGGGTGACGGTTCCTGAAAGGATGGTATCGATCCCGACAAAGCGGGCAATGGTCGGGGTTGTGGGCCGCGAGAAGATGTCCCGGCCGGTGCCCACCTGGACAAGCCGGCCATCCATCATCACCCCGATGCGATCCGCAAGGCGCTGTCCCTGCGCCATATCATGTGTCGCAAGTACAATGGTTGTCTTTGATTCCCGGTTGACCTTCAGTATCACGGACTCGATGGTGTCAGAAGAGACCGGGTCAAGGTTTGCTGTTGGTTCGTCAAGAAAGAGGATTTCCGGCCCGGTAACGAGGGCACGGGCGATTGCCACCCGCTGCATCTCGCCTCCCGATAGTGAGGTTGCCCGCCGCGCTGCAAGGTGCAAAAGACCTACCTGATCCAGTGCTGCGCTGACCCGCTCATGAATGACCTTTGGATCTACCCCACGAAATTTCAGGCCGAATGCAACATTCTCTTCCACACTTGTATTGAGAACCGCCGGTTTCTGGAAGACCATTGCCATCCGCCGCCGGAGGATAAGGGGGTCGGCAGCGGGATCCTGCGTATCGGTGCCATCGAAATGATAGGTGCCGTCAGAGGGAGCATCGAGGAGATCGAGAATGCGCAGGAGGGTAGACTTGCCACTGCCGGAAGGGCCGATCAGGGTAAAGATCTCGCCCGGGCGGATCTTCAGATCGATCCCATGCAGCACTTCGGACTTCCCGAAGGATTTCGTGATCCTGGCAAGGCGAATCATTCTTTAGGAGTCCTCACGATAATCCGTTCAAACTTCTCAAATGCACCCGAGGTGACCAGGTTCAGGCAGACAACCACAACAAGCGCAATGGCAAGCAGGATAATGCCAAGGGCGATAGAGAAGGAAAACAGTCCCATCCCGGTCTGGAGGGCAATAGCTGTTGTCAGTACCCGGGTTTCCGTGGCGATATTGCCGCCGATCATCATGGCGACTCCCACTTCGGAGATCGCACGCCCGAAGCCGAGGATGACTGCGGAAAGAATCGCATACCGGGCCTCCCGCACAATCTGGATGACCCCCTGGAATTCAGTTGCCCCAAGCGAAACCAGCGTATCGCGGATGCTGCGATCCACCCCCCCGAGCGCACTGATCACAAGACCCATCATGATCGGGATGATAAGCACGGTCTGGCCAAGGATCATGCCTTCGGGTGTAAAGAGGAGCCCGAAAAAACCGAGAGGTCCGCTCCGGGAGAGGAGAAGGTAGAGCAGGAGGCCGACAACCACGGTCGGGATCGAGTAGAGCGTCTGGATAAGGGTGATGACAATTTTTTTCCCGCGAAAGTCATGGAAGTGAATCAGACCGCCAACGGGGATTGAGATGCAGGCCGCAAGGATGGTGGCCGAGAGGGAGATATAGATCGAGAGTGCTGCTATCTGGAGGACATCCGGGTTGAGCGTAACTATCAGGTTGATGGCCTCGGAAATTCCTGAAACAATGGTACTCATGCGCCTGCCCTTCCTTCATTCACCGGATATAAAATACCGGTTATTACGTCACTGGCGGTTGTTATTCTATTTATTATTCCCGGGTCATATAAAATCACAGGAGTGACGGTGTCCTGGTGGGGGAAATTCCGGAAAACGACGACTCCTGTGGCGGATACCAGGGGAAGCCTGGCCAGATATCCCTTCAGGAAAGGTAAAAAAAGGAAAATTTAGTTGTTGGTACCGAGACCGTTTGCAGTCGCTTTTGCCGTGACATTTGCCACCGCTGCGGTAGCGTTTGCTGCCGGTGCAGTCGCAGTTGTCGCAGGTTTAAGGTCCGTTGCAAGTGTGGTGTGATCGCCAACCCAGCCTGCAGTGGCACTCGGGACGCTGACACTCATCGGGATAAACAGTGACTTCCCGTACTTGTCCACACCGTAAGCACCGATATCGGCCTGTGTCTGGTTCGAGATCAGGAAGTTGATGAAATTGTTTGCCATCTTGATCTTGTCTGCCGGCTGCTTGTCGTTGTAGACCGTCATGACACTGTAGATGTTGAGCAGGCTTGCGCCGCTTGTGACCTGTGGCACCAGCGTCAGGTTATTCTTATAGGCAAGGTAGGTACCTTCATCGGTCAGTGCGTAGGCGCCTTTCTCGCTTGCCATCTGGAGGGTCGCTCCCATACCCTGGCCTGCTTCAATGTACCAGGGACCGGACTTTTCTATGGACTGGGTATAGTTAAATCCTGCCTTCTTCCAGATGTTCTGCTCGGCACTGTGTGTTCCCGACCCGTCACCACGGGAGACAAAGTACACATGAGCCGTCTTGTTGGTCCCCTGGATGTCGAGTGTCGTAAATGCTTTCTCGGGGGTCATGTTTTTGATCCCTGCCGGGTCATTTGCCGGGCCGACAATAATAAACGAGTTCGATGCAAAGGAGCGCCGGTTTATACCGTTCCCGCTCTGCATGAATGCCAGTTCCTGTGAAGGGGAGTGGACGAGCAGCACGTCAGCATCGCCATTCTTAGCCAGTTCAATAGCCTTGCCGGTACCCTGGGACGTAATCAGGAGCTTGACATTATTCTGTGATTCGAACTTAGGCTGGAGATACGTGAGGAGACCGGTATCGTAGAGACTGGTCGTCGTCGCGATAATCAGTTTCTGCTGTGTTGCGTTCGTTGTTGTGTTTGTCGTTTGCGCCGGGGTACTTGTACATCCGGCCATGAGTACGGCAGCAAGCACGATAATTGCTGCAGCACACATCAGTTCAGCACGTAATTTGTTTACCATAATTTAACCACCTTGCATTTACTCCCGAAAACTTTTCAATATTTCCTTTTGCACTGGAGAAAGCCAAAACAGGGCAATAATCTTCCATTAATTTTTCAAGAAAATAATCAAAAATAAAACACAGTAGATCTGGATTTTGTTGCAAGACAGGAAGATCCGGGCAGCAGCCGGATCCGGTTCTAAAACGATCGCGCCCGAGAGAGAGTTCGCATTTTCTCTCATTATTTGACCCCCTTTTATGACGTGATGCGGGTTGTACCATTACAGCCGGGCGGTAAAGGCACAATTGAATGGTAAGGTTAAGTACGGTAAGGAACCGGATTTTATAACCGCTTGAAAAGATTATTTTGCAGAATCGGGAAAAAACAGGATTTTCCCGTATTTCAATAAAATCATTTAAAAAAAAGATCAAACCCGGGTATACAGGTTGCCGTAGACAACCTGTCCCTTCCGGGTTTTGTGCCGTTCCCCGATATCGCCGATAAAGTGGGCAAACTTTGCCTTCGTACCGGCAACTTCCTGCTCCACGGTATCGACATACTTGAAGCCGGGCATCATGAGGTCGATGGTACCCAGGATGAATATGTTCCCGTCAACCATCTGGCCGCCGACTTTGCTCCTGGCATTGCCCTTGACGATAATGCGGCCACCTTCGGCATGGGTCATAACATGGACATCGATGTTGCCATCGACAACGATCTCGCCGCCGGTCATGTACATCCCGACATCGCTGCCGGCATTGCCCATTACGTGGATGGTACCTTTGGACATCCCGCGCCAGTCGCCACGGTAGGCAGCGCCAAGATAGTTGCCCGCATTACCTTCGATGACAAGTTCCCCGCCCCTCATCCCGGTGGCGGCAAATGCCTGGACATTACCTTTTACCGTCATCTTGCCACCGGTCATCCAGGCACCGGCATACAGGTCAGTGCTGCCTTCAACAACGATCTCCCCGGCGCTCATCTTCATGCCGAGGTACTTGACCTTCGTGACATCGCCTTTGACAACAATCTTCGTGTCGGCTGCCGTTGCACCTGCATTACCGCTCACTTCAAAGTAGTCTCCCAGCCGGCCGGTGGTGTTTCCCACGTACGCGTGCAGGTCTGCGATCTGGGCCGCAGTCTTGCCGGCAAATGCATCAGGGGATACGTTGTCTGCTTCGAGGTACAGGGCCGGGATATTTTTCATGGTAAGAGTAACCGTTTCCATTTCCACACACCTCACAGGGTCGCATCAACCTCGATCGCATACGGGTTTGGCACAAAGGCATGTCCAAGCGATTCGTAGTTTGCCTGCGTAATGCTATAGTACTTCAGGAACTTCTCGGTGATGTCGCGCATGACCTGTGGGTTCTCGTTGACTTTCGCATTCACCCAGAGAGTCCGCTTGTTGCCGGAGCTGACAATCTCGCCGTCCTTTACAACCTCAGTGCCACTCTTGAAGACGTAGGCTGCACGTGAGAATGCTGCCTCGATCTGGTCGGGGTTCTCAAACGGTTTCTCCGGATTGATGTTATAGACCACAACATCCGCATCCATGCCGGGTGCGAGGCCGCCGCACATGGAGGCCAGGCCAAGAGACTTGGCCGGGCCGGCACGGGTCATGGCTGCAATTTCGTAGAGGGTGAGCTCCCGGTCAATTGCTCCGATACCGGTCTGGGAGAGCACCTTGTCCTTGTGTTTGAACGCGTCAATCTGGGTCTCACGCGCCTTCTTTGACATCAGCCACTTGATGACACGGGGGTACCGGGTGAACGGGCCGGCATTCGGGTGGTCGGTGGTAATGAAGCAGCGCATCGGATCCTTTGCGTAGAGGGCGAGTTCAAGGCCGATCGCCCACTGGATGGCACAGACCGAAATGTTGGGGCTGTAGATATACGGCACGACCCCGGCGGCAGTCTCCAGTTCTACATCGACATTGGCCCACTTGAGGTGGTTGAGGCCGGTAAGATGGTGTTCGAACGGACCATCGGCAGTCATGGTCGTGGTCTCGTCAAGCGTAACATTCCCGGTATCGATGGTGATGTTCTTCTGCCTGTTGACGTAGTCCATGACTTCTTTTGCCTTGGACTCGAAGTTGCCCCAGTTGTCCCCGCCGTACGAATGGAACTGCGTGTGGGTGAGGTGTAATACCTGCTCGCGGCCGAACTTGTTCTTTGGTTTTATTCCCTCAGCGAGTTTTATGGTATCGAGCGTGGTCGTGTAGTTGCCCGGGTTCCCAAGATTATTCGGGTGGACATGCATTGAGTGGGGAAGACCGAGGTACTCGTTTGCTTCGATAAGACCCTTCACAATCTGTGCCGGGGTGATGTCGAAATAGGGTACCGGATCATGCACGGACAGGCAGTTGAGCCCCCAGTGCCAGGCTTCCGTGCCACCGGGGTTGACTACCTTGATGGCGTATCCCTTTGTTGCACGGAGCAGCCATGCGATGTAGGCCGCAGTGTTTTCAATCTCACCATTCTTGAGGTACTCCATCACAAACCAGTTGTTCCCAAAGACAGGGAATGCACCCTCATCGATGATGGGAGTATCGCGAATCTCTTCGTGCGTGTGGCGGGAAAAGAGCGGCGGCATCGCGGCTTCCATCGCAGTGGTGTATCCCATCTTCGCGTACTCGTACCCGGTCTTGAAGGTGGTCGGGATAGAGTTCCCCGAGCCCGTGCGTTCGTGGCCGTGCGTCGGGGTGCAGGTGAAGAGTTTGTCCTCAGGCCGGTAGATCCGACCGAGGTTGACCTTGGGGCCGGCGATATGGGCGTGGATCTCCACGGCGCCTGCCATAATTGTCTTGCCTTTCGCATCGATCACTTTGGCAGACTTCGAGAGCTCGCTGTCCCTGACAATTTTTCCGTCCTTGATAGCAACATCGGCCTTGTCGCCCCTGATGCCTTGAACCGGGTCAAATACATGCCCGTTTTTTATGATAAATTCTGACATGGTTACGCCACCCCCTTGATCTTCTTGAGCCGATCCCGGACCATGACAAGGAACTCCTCGTCGGTGAGCATGCCCTCGGGAGGATCGACAACTTTGCGCCCGTCGATAGGCACGTTATCCATACGATAGCAGCTTCCGGCAGTCTCGACACCGTTGAATGCAACCGGCACGTGCAGCTTCGAAACCCCGCTTGTCGGGGTAATATGCGGATCGACACAGACCAGGGGCACCTGTGCCAGGTGCTTTACTGCGCTGATGGGGAAGTGTGCGCCGGGATCGCTGCCGATAACAAACGCTGCATCGATCTCGCCACGGTTGAGCAGATCGATTGAGCTGGTGTCGCCGGGGTTATACCGTGGGAAACCTCTTGTGAGGTCCACTGAATAGGGATACCCGAACTGCCAGGCGAGCACTTCGCCGGAGCCGGTTACGTTATAGTGGCCGCGCATCGGCATGATGGAGAATTTCGTGTATTCGTTGAGGTCTTTTGTGAGCGCAATGGCCTCATCGATATTGTGGTTCTTCCCAAGCGACTGGGTGACACCCATGCCGAAGAAGATGATCCCGAACCGCCCGCTTTTTAAAATTTCGGCAACTTCGTAGATCTTTTCTTTGGGGACTCCTGCGACTGTGTCAGGGAGCCATTCTTTTTTGAGGGCAACACGAAGTGCGCTTAACAGTTCGTAGTCCTGCCCCTGGGTCACCTGGACATGGATGTCGGCCATCTTTGCCGTGTCGGTCGGCCGGGGGTCGACTACGATCAGACTCCGGCTCATCTGTCCTTTCACGGTAAAGAACCCGCGCGGGAAGATGGAGTACCGGGACATGTGCCGGGGGTGGGCATGGGCCGGGTTGCAGCCCCAGAAGACGATCCTGTCTGCACGGTTCTTGATCTCACCCAGGGTACAGGAAGGGAGACCGATATCCTGCACGGCAATAAGGGTCGTGCCGTGGCAGACAGCAGCCGTGTTGTCCACGCAGGCACGGGCGGTTTCGGCAATCTCGTTACCGACGCTCTGGGCCTCGCAGTTCGTGGAACTCCAGCCGTACATCAGCGGCTTTTTTGCCTTGGCAAGTATGTCTGCTGCGTAGTCAGCTGCTTCATCGTAGCTGACATCCTTCCAGCTGCCGTCAGCCTGGCGCATACGGGGACGGGTGATCCGGTCCTTTGCCTGCGAGTGCATGAATTTCTCTGTTCCGATCACGCATGCGTTATAGACCTCAAGGATCTTCTTGCCGTCATCGGAAACCATAACCTCGATATCATCGCAGAGGGTTCCGCAGAACGGGCAGATCACATCGGTAACTTTTGTGCTCATGAAGAATCACCAAAACAGGCTTTTTGTACGAGTTCGATGCCGAGAAGCACGTGTTCGCTTGCCGCGATCTCGACTTTTACCGGGGTTCCCTTGAAGGTCGGCATCCCGGTAGAGTACGTGTTCGGGTTCACGATCTGGTTTGCCCACGGGCCCATCGGGATAAATGCGAGACCCGGGTGCGGTCCCTGGGTGGCCTCGACCGCTTTTACGACAACGCTGCCATAATCGCTGGTCACCCGGACATTGGTGTTCTTCCATGCGCCGAGCTTCTTTAAATCAGAAGTATCCATCTCGATGATCCCGGCAGCGGTACGATAGAGTGGCTTCTCTTTTCCACCCTCGATCGCTACCCCCTGCTGGATAGTTCTGCCTGAAATAAGATTTACGGCTATACTGACCATGACTATCAACAAAATTTTTGTAATGGCCTTCTAATAAAGGTGCCAGATCTGACATCATTCTGGTGTTCTTTAACAAATCGGGCATGTTTGCATAGAATTGTTAACACGTTTAATTAACCTGCCTACGGGGATATTTTGACCGCGCGCCAAGCGATGCCGGATACGAGACCCTGTTATTTAAACCCATCCCTGATTTTTCGTCAGAGAAACTTATGCCGGAACCCGGTCTGATCTCGCGGTGCGCGTACCCTTTTCAGCCGTACTGATCAATGAAAAAGACATGAAATGTTAAGGAGGCTGGGTTAATGCACGCAACCATTGGATCCTTAACTCAAC
>JBAZHU010000041.1:0-10278 GCA_041652215.1 Methanoregula sp.
GCAGTCGTGTGCAGTGCGCTCCCATCGAATCCAGGAGTACCTGTGCCATGACCGTGTTACTTTCAACGACCTGGCCCGGGCAAGGCCGGACACCTAACGGAACAAGCTCGCTCCCTGTCGGGATAATACCCACATTGACCGTATTGACCGTCATATCCACGATCCCGTAGGTGGCAAGAGCTCCGATATCAAAGGCCCGGACCTGGTGCCCCCTGGGGAGAACAAGCCGGCCTTCCCGTATGTCCTCCCCAGCCGGCCGCACATGCTGCCACGGGGCAGCGGCTTTCCGGATCTGGAAACGATCCCCTTCCTCCCACGTGTCTTCGATCATGATCACAGCGTCGAACCGGGGGGGAACGATATTCCCGGTATTGACCCTTGTAAAATCGGCAAGGGTAACCGGGGTCTGGTCGGAGGCCCCGATCGTATCCCTGCTTTTTACTGCGATTCCGTCCATTGCCGCGAGGTTGACTTCAGGAACAGAATATTTGGCATAGACCGGGGTGGCAATAATCCGTCCGAGGGCCCGGGTGACGTGAACGGTTTCCGTTCTTCCGGGAGGATTAAACGATGCCTTCAGCTGGTGCAGCGCATCATTAAACGTGCATAACGAAAGGTATCGTTTTACCATACTGCATCAACGACGTGTTTTTACATACTGTGGCAGGCGAAATGATCCGTGCTCTTAATCCCGTATATACCCCTGCATCCTGCTGTTTTTTTCCGTCTGGTACCGTATTCCGGTTATCCAAAATAAAGAATTCGATTATGGTCCGGGAAACCGGCCGAAAAGAATCCGGGTATTGTTTCAGATCTCGCGATCCCGTTTTCCCACAGCTGCAAGGTAGACCGGCCACTGGGTTTGTGGATCCAGTTCTGCGAGCTGGGTGATGAGATCGTCATGGAACATATCGATAGGCTGTACATTAAATCCGAAACATCCTGCAATCATTATCAGTTCCTGGCAGGTATGCCCCGCTTCCAGGAGGACGCTCCGGTAGCCCCGGTTCCCCATTGCCCACGTCGAACGGTACGGCACGCCAACCCAGAGAAATGTTACGGCTGCACGGGTTACAATCTTGAAATTCAGGCTTGCGGTTGCGATTTCCGTGGGAATATCAGAGCCTTCACGCAGGGAAATGATGCTGTGCGTGCTGGGGATATACCGGTATATGCCGGCTTCAAGACCCTCAACCTCCCCAGCGACAAAGTAGGTCTCAATCGGATACCGCGAACCGCTTGACGGGACATTTCTTATGACAAGAAATTCGTTTATTCTTGAGCGGAACCCCTGGGTGTACCAGAGCAGTGCAGAGAGTTCTGCAAGGGTCATCGATGAACGTGAAAGAAAACTCGAGGGTTCCCATTTCCCGATAAGATCCGATACCGGGACATTGGGTACCTTGATCTTTTTAGGGCTGGGTAGTTTTGTGATCTTTGCTCCCTCCGGGAGGGGGAGTTCTGCTGGCGGTTCCGGTTTGTGCAGGACCAGGTCCACGGTTGAATAATCCGGGTACCGGGTTCCTTTGATAAAATCTGTGCCGATATCGTTCATATGCTGACCTCACTTCTTCCGTGTTCTCCCGGAAATTACCTCTCGTAGTGAATAAAACCGGTACGTACCCACGACCGGGACAAGAAAAAAGTAAAATGAATGATTATACCTTGACATAGAGGTTGGCAAAGATCTCCTTGCCCTTGCTCTTGGGGTGGCGTTCCCCGAGATCTCCTATATAGTGGTCGAAGGTAGCCTTCGTGCCATCCACATCCAGTTCCATCCGATCCACTTTCTTGAAACCCGGCATCATATACTTGATCGTGCCAAAGACGTACATGTCACCTTTGACCATCTGGCCACCGACACGGCCTTCAACATCGCCCTTGATAATGACGGTGCCCCCTTCAGCATGGGTCGAGACATGGATGAAAACGTCCTTTTCTATGATGATCGTCCCACCGAGCATGAAGGTACCGATATCGTTTCCTGCACTGCCCCTGATCCGGATCGTGCCTCCCTTCATACCGCGCCAGTCGCCACGGTATGCGCAGCCGACATGGTTCTGGGCGTCGCCATCGACCAGGATCTCGCCACCCTCCATTCCGATACCGCAGAAGGAGTGGACGTTTCCCGTGATGTGAATCTTGCCGCCTTTCATCCAGCCGCCGACATACATATCGGCATTGCCGTTTACTGTGACCGTGCCGGCAGTCATCTTGCTGCCGATATATTTTACCCGTGTGCAGTCGCCGGCAACAACGATGTCGGTTTCTGCCGCAGTCGCACCCGCGTTACCAGAGACTTCAAAAAAGTCCCCGATCCTGACATAGGTCTTTCCTTCACGGCATTCGAGATCGGAAATCTGGCTTGCGGTCTTTCCTGCAAATGCATCCGGCGTAATGGAATTTGCCTCAAGCATGAGCTCGGGGATCTTCGTGGGTTTTAAAGTAACTGTCGCCATGATTGCACCTGCGTTTAAGCCTCCACATCGACGTCAATCACGAACGGGTGTGGCGCGAGGTAATCGCGGACCGGGTAGTTGGTGAATCCAACGGTGTAATATCCTTTGTTGAAACTCTCGGCAACATCGCGTTTTACCTGCGGGTTTTCTTTCATCTTTGCATTGACCCAGACGGTCTTCTTGTGACCGTGGCTTAAGACCTCGCCGTCCCTGACAACGATCTCACCGGACTTGACAAAGCAACTCGCGTTTAAGAACGCGCTTTCAATCTTTTCGGGGTCGCTTGGCATGTTCTTGTAGTTGAGGTCATAGACTGCAACATCTGCAATCATGCCTGGCTTGAGGCTGCCGTAGTAACTGGAAAGGCCAAGGCATTTTGCCGGTCCTGCACGGGTCATGGCTGCCACTTCGTAGAGCGTGAGTTCACGGTCAAGCGTGTGGATATTGGTCAGATCGATAACCTTATCGACCTTCTTCATAGAGGCAAGAACTGCTTCACGCGATTTCTGGTTCATCAGCCACTTGATCACACGCGGGTACCGGATGAATGGGCCTGCGTTCGGGTGATCTGTGGTAATGAATGTCCGCATCGGGTCCTTTGCATAGAGTGCAAGTTCAAGACCTGTTGCCCACTGGACACCGTTCGGGACGACATCCTTGTCGTAGATATACGGGACAACGCCGGCTGCGGTTTCCAGTTCGACATCTACATTGGCCCACTTGAGGTGGTTGAGTGCGTGAAGGTGGTGCTCGAACGGACCGTCGGCAGTCATCGTGGTGGTCTCGTCCAGTGTCACGCAGCCGAGATCGATGGTAATATTCTTCTGCTTGTTGACGTAGTCCATGACCTCTTTTGCTTTCGAGCAGAAGGTTGACCATCCGTCCCCTCCGTAGGAATGGAACTGGAGGTGGGTGGAGTGCATGACCTGTTCGCGGCCAAATTTGTTCTTGGTCTTGACACCTTCTGCGAGTTTGAGCGATGCAAGGGTAGTGGGGTAGTTGCCCGGGTTCCCGAGGTTGTTCTGGTGCACATGGATTGAATGAGGCAGGCCGAGGTACTCGTTTGCTGCCATGAGTCCGGTGATGATCTCATGGGGGGTAATGTCAAAGTAGGGTACATGATCTTCAATACCCAGACAATTCATTCCCCAGGCCCAGGCGGCAGTTCCGCCGGGGTTGACAACCTTGATACCATATCCCTTAGTCACCTTGAGTAACCATGCAATGTAGGCTGCGGTATTTTCGATTTCACCCTTCTTGAGGTACTCCATGACAAACCAGTTGTTCCCGAATACCGGAAGGGCACCTTCATCAATGATGGGGGTATCGTGGATCTCTTCATGGGTGTGGGGAGCATGGATTGGTGGCATTGCCGCTTCCATGACAAAGCCATACCCCATACGGGCGTAATCGTATCCGGTCTTAAGCGTGCTCGGGATGGAAAAACCCATCTCCATCCGGGTAGGAGCATGGGCAACACCGCTCTTGAAGAGTTTGTCTTCAGGTCGGATGAGTCTGCCAACATTTACCTTGGGCCCTGCAACATGGGAGTGGACATCTACACCGCCGGCCATGACAATCTTGCCTTTGGCATCGATAACTTTCGCCGCGTTGCTTACCCTGTCAACGATTTTGCCATCCTTGATGGCGATATCGCCTACGTCGCCGGCAATCTTCTGAGTGGGATCTACGATAAACCCACCCTTGATTAGGATCTCTCCCGTGATCTCGCTCATGCTTCATTCACCGCCGAGATGTTTGTCGGGTGTTTACGGTCTTCCTTTGAAGTGAGCCAGATCGGCTGGGTCTTGGTAAGTTCACACATGCGCTCATAGATCTTGTCAAAGAGTTCTTCGTCACTCGGGACTCCCGGCAGGCCGTCAATGACCGATTTGAACTGGATCGGGACATTATCCATACGATAGACAACGCCCGGCTCATCAACACCGGCAATCCTGACCGGAATATGGAGATCGGAGATCTCGCTTGCCATGTTGAAGTTGGGATCAACGGTGATGAAGGGATGTTTTTTGATGTGCTTGACTGCATCGATAGGCCAGTGTGCACCGGCATCGGTTCCGACATTCATAAAGCAGTCTACTTCATCCCGCATCGCGAGATCGATAGAACTGGTTTCGCCGGGGTTCATGTGGGCGTGAGTACCCTTGGAAAGGTCGACACAATAGGGGAACCCGAACAGCCAGGACCAGACCTGTCCCGGGCCGGCAATGTTGTAGTGACCCCGCATGGCCATGATCGAGCACTTGGTATGATTATTGAGGTCGCGGGTCATGCTGATTGCGGCATCGATATTATGATTGCGTCCATCCGTGTGAGTGCATCCCATGCCGAAGAAGATCATCACAAAGCGTGCCTTCTTCATAATCTCCACAGACTTGACAATCACTTCTTTCTTGATACCGGCGACTTCGTCAGGGATATCATATCCGCGGAGTACGGTACGGAATGCATCGAAGAGCTCGTAATCGTGTCCCTGGTTGAGCATGAGATGGATATCCGCGAGTTTTGCGGTATCTGTCTGGCGGGGGTCAACAGAGATGATCGTCCGCTGCATCTGTCCCTTCTGCGTAAAGTAACCCCGGGGGAAAATGGAATACCGGGAGGTGTGCCGTGGGTGAGCATGCATTGGGTTGCATCCCCAGAAGACGACGACATCGGCACGGTTCTTGGCCTCACCAAGCGTGCAGCTCGGGTAGCCATTATCGAACATGGCCAAGAAGGACGGGCCATGGCAGATCGATGCACAGTTATCGAGAACAGCGCCGGATTTTTCGGCGATACGTGCGACTGCACTCATACCTTCGCAGTTTGTCGAACCAAATCCATAGATGAGGGGTTTCTTGGCGGCAAGCATCGTCTTTGCCGTCCAGTCGATTGCCTCTTCATAGGAAATCTCTTTCATTGATCCGTCCGGCTGCCGCTGGCGCGGGAGCTTGGGCCGGGTCGGGTCGTTTGCATGGTGGAACAGGTTGGTCCCGATGATGCAGGCATTGTGGACTTCAAGAATCTTCTTGTTGTCATCGGAGACGAGTATTTCGATATCATCACAGGATGACCCGCAATAGGGACATCCGACCTGGGTAATGAGCTTTGGCATTATTAGTTCCCTCCTTTCCAGAGTCCGACAGCGCCCTGAATAAGCTGAAGGGCGGTCTTGCGCTTCTCATTAAATGCCGGCTCGATTGTCACCGGGAAACCGCTGTACTGGGGGGTTCCGGTACACTGGGTTCTTGGCGGGACAACCTGGTTAGCCCAGACTCCCTGGCGGATATGGGCAAGACCCGGGGGACAGTACTGCGTCGCGTTGATACACTTCACAATAACAGTGCCGCACTCGCTTGTGACTTTCACGTTCGAGTTCTTCCAGATGCCAGCACGCTTCATGTCTTCAGGATTCAGTTCAATGATTGAGCAGGCTTCGAAATAGTCAGGGTTGGTCTTACCCTTCTCCATCGCGGCACCCTCTTCAATCGATCGTTGGGTGATCATGTTCAGTTTAATTGCGCTACCCATTGTTCACCTCGTATTAATCACACACTACAAACACGATTCTGATTTGTCGGCTTTTGTTGCCTGTACATGTCGTAGGAATCCGGTTGTTAAATAATTTATTTATTGATACACTATTGTTAATTCATTATAGCAAACCACAAAAATTTTTGTTTGAGTTAACTTAACTCTCTAAACTCTCCCTTTTCGGGGGTCTCTAAAACCGGCTAAAGAAGAGACTCTTAAAAAAACAGCAGTCTCTGGTACCTGCTGCGAATACCCTGCGGTGGCTCGAACAAAAGTTTACCCAGATCGTTATTGTTGATATCGAGTACTGCGTTGAACTTCCTGTTTTTGACCAGTCCCCGCTGATGGAGAGAGGGTTGATGGGCAAAAAATTCGAGTCTGTCATTTCGGGTGGCAGAGTCGATCATATCCTGCAATGTGAAAAACTGTTCGGCAGAATCGGGTTTCTGTTCTCCGCTGAGTGCATAAACTCCGTCTTCGATAAACACCACCCGCGTTCTGATTTCCTGGTGGGCGGATGCGACAGCAAAAGAGATGGCACCCATAGCAACTTCAGTATTATAAGGACTGGCAGTGATCAGGATCACTTGTGGTGGCGGGACATGATCTTTTACGGGCCGCCCGTCCGTTATCCCGGCATGTTCCGGTCGGAGTCCAAGGGACCCGGTGTTTCTCCCAAGGATGCTGTGGTCTTTTGTGAATCGTTCGACAATATCTGTCAGGGGCCTGAGTTTAAGTGGCTTAATAATACAGGGGGAGATAACCCGCCCATTCCCGTTGTCCCACATACCGTATCCCCGTTCTATCGCACATGTTGCAGAACCAAGAAGAATACAGTGCCGCTGGTGCTGGGAAGCGCGGCTGGCGAGATTGGAGAAACCCTCCCCCAGATTCCTGAATGCCGTCGGATGCTGGTTTGCATGCCCGATATGTACCCCGTCAAGGAATGCATAGAGCTCCGGATCATTGTTCCGGTCAAGTGCGGCTTCCAGGCAGAGTAGTGCATACAGGGCTGAGCGGTGCATGTATGGCGATTGTACCTGGAGGTACCCGATTGTTGCCTGATCCGGTGCCTGAGCCCGGGCAGCATCCACTAATTCTCCCCAGAAAGAATGACGGGAACCTTCAGGAACTGATGGCCTGCTGGTTACAATGCCCGGAAATTTCACGTTCAGGGAATCGATGGAAAGCCCGCGAAGGTCAAGATCCTGCTGGTCGCAGATAATCTCCAGGGAAGGAAGGGAGAGGATGATCTCCCAGAGCGGCTGGGTTTCCCTGCCAAAGAGACTGTATAATGCATCTCCCGTAAGAAAGAGGATAAATGCCGGGTTTTTCTCCTGTACCGGGTGACGGAGTGCCTCGGGGGAAAACTGGATGAAATAATATTTGAGCACTTCTTCTGTCCATGACAAGCGCTCCTGCGTCAGGGCATCGCTTAACAGGAGAAAATGTGACGTCATGGCTCGGTTATCCCTGTATGTGAATATGGACAGGGAATATTATCAATGTGACTAAATGTGGGTAATGAATATTTTTCCTTGTATGCTGGTTGCAATCAGGCAGATCGCTCGCAATGATTGAAAAAAAGGTCGGGTTATTTTCCCGATCTGCTTGCTGTTTTTGGATTCCTGCGCCAGATAGATTACCGGCAGTTAGATGTTTGCAAGCATCGCAGTCTCTCCGCGACCGGAGAGCGTGATGACCTGGTACGGGCAGGCACGGACACATACGCCGCAACCGGCACAGAGTTCTGATTTGACATCAAGGCTTATCGCTTTCCCGTCCCTGACCGCATAGATCTTGTCCTTTGTTGCCGGGTCGATCGTATAGAGCTCGAGAGCATTGACCGGGCAGGCACGGACACAGTTCCCGCATCCGGTGCACCGGTTTATGTTTACATGCACTGCAAACGCCATTGAAACATCACACTCAATTTAACTGATTATTACAGTTATCGAACATTATAATTAAATTTTTTCAAACAATACCGTTATGCTCATTTTCCCGGGAACTCCCAAAATTTCAATACGATCTACACCCTCACGCAAAAACAGCGTTCCGAAAATTCAGTCCCCATAGATTACTGGATTGGCAGGATCCGGTGACGAATGGGGCTCCCTTGAAAAGGCATCAGATCGTTCTCCTGCACCCGGAGGAGGCTGCCGCACCTGCTACAGCAATGGCGACTGCGCGGGTCACACTTTTATTAAGGATACTGGGCAGGATATGTCTTCGGTGAGGTTTTTTGACGCATCCGGCAATTGCATGGGCAGCAGCGATCTTCATCTCATCTGATATGCGGGTAGCACAGGCATCAAGCGCACCCCGGAATATCCCCGGGAACGCGAGCACATTGTTAATCTGGTTCGGGAAATCACTGCGCCCGGTCCCGACAACTGCAGCTCCGGCTGCTGTTGCTGCATCCGGCCAGATCTCCGGAACAGGATTTGCCATGGCAAAGACAATGGCGTTTGGATTCATTGACCGGATCATGTCCTGCGTAATAATGCCGGGTGCCGAGACGCCAACAACAACATCCGCCCCTTCAATTGCATCGGCAAGCGAGCCGGTCCGGCCCGCATGGTTGGTCTCCTCGCTTAAGATAAATTTGTACTTGTTCTGGTAGAGCCCTTCGCGCTGACGATGGATAATTCCCTGCGTGTCGCAGACTGTGATCTCGTGAACCATCGTGCAGACAAGCGGATCATACCCGATGCATTTGAGGAGCCGGGTGATGGAATAGCCCGCGGCCCCGGCCCCGCAGACTACAATGTTAAGATCCGCGTATTTTCGTCCGGTTACCCGACAGGCATTCAGGAGGGCTGCAAGCACAACCACTGCTGTACCGTGCTGGTCGTCATGCATGACCGGTATTCCGATACCCTGCAGGGCGTCCTCAACTTCAAAGCATTTTGGGGCCGCGATGTCTTCAAGGTTAATTCCCCCAAAGACCGGTGCGATGTTTTTTACCTGGTCGACAAAGTCGGTTTCGTAATTCTCAAAACAGATAGGAAATGCATCAATGCCGGCAAATTCCCTGAAGAGAATTGCCTTTCCCTCCATCACCGGTATTGCCGCATATCCCCCGATATTTCCCAGACCCAGGACTGCCGACCCGTCGGTCACGATTGCAATGGTATTGGCTTTGAGGGTGTAGCGGTATGCCAGGTTTTTATCCTGCGCGATTCTGCGACAGACTTCTGCCACGCCGGGAGTATATGCCCTGGACAGATCATAACGATTCCTGAGCGGAACCTTGGATCGAATCTCCAGTTTCCCGCGATGTAATGCATGGAGCGCGAGGGAATCCTCGTAGATTGTATCGCTGTCGGTAGTAACCTGCATGTCCCTCTCCCTGTACGAGAAGAGCGCCGCGAAAGATATTGAACCTTGCCCCGGTGCGATTTATTCCTTTAAGGATTGGATTATACCTGAGTGACAGCGGCTAACATCCGGTAAAGTTACATTTTAATACATTAATGAACAGAATTATACATTAAGGTATGATCAAACCGCCTTCAATGACGGGTTGACAGCACAGTTGTGTACCCTTCCGGATACCTGATACAGATTACTGGTGTGATATAATCATGAAGTCAAAAGATATTGCCATAGTCGGAATCCTTCTTGCTGTCGGTGCGATCCTGCGGTATTTCCTTGCGATGCTCCATACGCCGCTTACGCCCAACATGATCATTGCGTTCTACTGCCTTGCGATCATCCTGATCCAGCCCAAGGTCTACGAGGCACTGGGGATTGGCATTGTTGCCGGCCTGTTGTCCATGCTGATCTCAAGTTCGATGTTTCCCCCGGCTAACCTCATCAGTGAACCGCTGGGCGCACTTGTCTGCTTCGGGCTCTATGCACTCCTGAAATCCCGGACAAAACTTGCCCCGACCGTGACCACCTTCCTCTCAACACTGGTCAGCGGCTTCTCGTTTGCTGCGATTGCAATCCTCTGCGTTGGTGCGACCATTCTTGCCAAGTATAACGGCAACCTCGGAAACTTTATGATTATCTTTGTCCCGATTGTCATCATAACTGCGGTATTTAATGCAATTATCGTCCAGATCCTCTACATTCCCTCAAGCAGGGTGCTGGTGAGAGGACAGGAATGATTGAGCTCAAAGACGTCAGTTATATTTACCCCCATACGGTGCAGGAAGCGCTGCACGATCTCTCCCTCGTACTGGAACCAGGCCGCTGTATCATGGTTACCGGTCCTTCCGGTGCCGGGAAGACAACGCTCTGTCTTGCCGCGTGCGGTATCCTCTTCCACGAA
>JBAZHU010000042.1:0-388 GCA_041652215.1 Methanoregula sp.
TGACCGGACCTGGTGCGTTTGACCGTGCCGGTGGCCAGGCCGCCGGACAAAAAAAGATCTTTCCCGGAAAACCCCGGATCGCTGTCGGCCTCGCCACCTGCGGCATTGCAGTGGGCGGGAAAAAGGTATACGACCGGCTTACGGAAATTATCAAAAAAACCGGTGCCGACATCAGTCTTACCAAAACCGGCTGCATCGGCTACTGCCGGGAAGAACCGCTGGTCAATATCGCGATCCCGGGAAAACCTCTGGTGATCCTGCATAAAGTAACAGAAGACGATGCAGAGGCGATCGTTGAAGCCGTGAGGAACGGCACGGTGCCGCACGAAAAGGCGCTCTGCCGGGTTCCCGCGTGGGACCATGTGTCCGGCACCGTGATTACGTACGG
>JBAZHU010000042.1:398-10206 GCA_041652215.1 Methanoregula sp.
TGAAGAAATCCCGCTCTATGCGGAGGTTCCGTTCTTTGCGCACCAGAAAAAAGTGATCCTCCGCAATGCCGGGTTCATCAACCCCGAGGATATCGAAGAGTATCTTGCAGTGGGCGGGTATGTGGCGGCAGAACAGGCCCTGACCCGTATGGATTCCGAAACCGTTATTTCCGAAGTTGAGAAATCCGGGCTCCGGGGCCGGGGCGGTGCGGGTTTTCCCACGGGAACAAAATGGCGGATCACCCGGGATGCCCCGGGAGCGGAGAAGTACATCATCTGTAACGCAGACGAGGGCGATCCCGGGGCATACATGAATCGCAACGAGATGGAAAGCGATCCCCACATGCTCATCGAGGGCATGATCATCGGTGCATTTGCAATGGGGGCAAAGGAGGGCCTGATCTATATCCGGGCCGAGTACCCGCTTGCCATCGAGAGACTCCGGCTTGCCATTGACCAGGCCCGGGCCTTCGGGCTTCTCGGGAAGAATATTTTCGGTACGGGTTTTGATTTCGATATCCGGATCGCAACCGGTGCCGGCGCATTCGTGTGCGGTGAATCGACAGCTCTTGTCGCTTCTATCGAAGGGAGGACCGGCCGGCCGCATCCCCGTCCGCCACGGCTCACGGATCCCGGCGGCGGTCTCTGGGGCATTCCCTCCGACCTCAACAATGTCGAGACCTGGTGCAATGTCCCGGTTATCATCAAAAACGGGAGCGGCTGGTACGCGAAAATCGGGGCGGAGAAAAATACCGGCACCAAGGTCTTCTCGCTTGTTGGAAAGGTCGACCGGGTCGGCCTTGTCGAAGTCCCGCTCGGGACATCGTTAAAAACGATCATCTTTGACATCGGAAACGGCGGAGGCGGAGGAAAAAAGGTAAAGGCAGTCCAGACCGGCGGGCCATCCGGCGGATGTATCCCGGCCCGGCTCTTTGATACGCCTGTTAATTACGAGAGCCTCAATGCGGTCGGGTCGATCATGGGTTCGGGAGGACTTGTCGTGATGGACGAAGATACGGACATGGTCGATATCGCCCGGTATTTCGTCAACTTTGCAACCGGTGAATCCTGCGGAAAATGCGTCCCGTGCCGGGAAGGACTCCGGCATACGCTCATCCTGCTCAACCGGATCATGGCCGGGAAGGGAACGGCAAAAGACCTTGAAACGCTCGGGCTCCTTGCCGATACGATCAAAAATACGTCGCTGTGCGGTCTCGGGCAGTCCGCACCAAACCCGGTGCTGACGACCCTTGCATACTTCAGGGAAGAATACGATGCGCTGGTGAAACCATGACCCGGGAGAAGAAGGGTACTGAAGTGGCAGAGCAACCGGGAAAACCGGTTACGGTTTCCATCAACGGGAAAGCCTGCCGGGCAGAAGAAGGAGAGATCCTCCTTGCCGTTGCAGAGAGGGAGAAGATTCCCATTCCCCATCTCTGCTTCGAACCATCCCTTGACCCCTACGGCGCCTGCCGGCTCTGCATGGTCGGGGTCGTCCACCATGGGAAAACCTCGATGGATACTGCATGCACCCTCCGGGCAAAAGACGGTCTTACGATCCTGACCGACACACCGGAGGTCGTGAAGTACCGGAGTGTTCTTTTCGAGCTGTATCTTGCCGAAGCGCCGAAATCAGCGGTCGTAAAAGAGATGGCTGCACAGTACGGCGTGACAAAGACACGGTTCTTAAAAAAGATCGATACCGACGATCCGCTGGGAGGCGCCTGCATCCTCTGCGGGCTGTGCGTCCGGGTCTGCAACGAACTCATGGGCGCCGGTGCGATCAATTTCATCAACCGTGGCCCGTATACCCTGGTAAATACGCCTTATACCGAACCGAGCCGTGACTGTCTCGGGTGCGGTGCCTGTGCTGCCATCTGCCCGACACATGCCGTCCGGCTTGAAGATCGCAATGGCGAGCGGGTCCTGCACTCGTGGAGCGAAACAAAAGTCCCGCTGTCGCAGTGCGTATCGTGCGGAAACTATTTTGCCCCGGCTGCGCTTGAAAAATCCGTGCTCTCGCGGATCGAGCCACCGCTGCGTGACGATCTTGAGGGACTTTGTCCGGCATGCCGGGCAAAAAAACTTGCACGAAACGAGATCCTTGCAGCAACCGGAGGTGACATCAGCAATGCCTGAAAGCCGTGCAGAAAAAGAAAAAATTCTCGGTGCAGCCCACGCACTTGAGCAGAACACCCACAAGGAACGCGAGAAAGGATTCCGCGTCATCATTACCGGGAAAGGCGGGGTCGGGAAGACCACGATAACCGCACTCCTTTCCCACCTGCTCTCCCGCGACGGGTATACGCTTCTTGCGGTTGACGAAGATCCCCAGATGAACCTGCCCTACGCGATTGGCGTGCCAAAAGAACAGAGCGATGCGGTTGTCCCGCTCACAAAAAACCTGGATTACGTGGAAGAAAAAACCGGCGCCCGGCCGGGTGCCGGCTGGGGCGGCCTCCTCAAGCTCAACCCGGATGTTTCCGATGTGGTGGAGCGGTTCGGGATACATGGCCCCGACGGTATCAGCATCCTTGTGATGGGAACGGTCGTTCAGCCGGCGACCGGTTGTCTCTGCCCGGAAAATGCACTGCTGGAAGCGATCGTCCGGTTCATCAACCTGCGGGAGCGTGAGGTCATCCTCATGGATACCCAGGCCGGGGTCGAGCACTTCGGCAGGTCGCTCGCGAAAGGGTTTGACCAGGCAGTCCTTGTCACCGATCCGACGTTCAATGCGGTCCAGGTGGCCCTGCACGCCGCAGGGCTTGCAAAAGATCTCGGGATTCCCGCCCGGCATCTTGTCATCAACCGGGTCCGCTCGGAAAACGATCTCAAAAAAGTCCGGGCGCTCATTGCCGGTTCAAAAGACCTGTTCACGGATCAGTTTGTCCTGCCGTACGACGGGCAGCTCATCGAATGCGAACCCGGTGTCGAACCCCTGCTTGCGGCACCGGCAGCGTCACCCTTTGTCGAAGGCGTGCGGACGCTCCGGTCCGCACTTGTACGGTTCGGTACAACGTAATCCGGGAACTGATGCAGATATTCAGACCCGGCGGGGCGCGGGATTTTTTTTAAGGCGTAAAAAAAACTGTGATGAGATGCCCTTATTCATGCCGGAGCGCATCGATCGGGTTGAGGTTTGCCGCCTGCCATGCCGGGTACAACCCGCAGAGAAGACAGATGACAATGCCGAACCCCACTCCTTCAGCAACCGAGAGCATGCTCGCCACGGTGAAGAGGTATTCGGTGGTATTAAACATCAGGGAGCTTATCGCGTAGCCGGCGATGAAACTGAGTACTCCGCCGATCACACTCCCGACAACACCGATAATGGCAGCCTCGAAGATGAACATGCTCATCACCTCCTTTTTCTGGGTACCGATGCTCCTCATGATCCCGATCTCTTTTATCCGCTCGTTCACGGACATCATCATAATATTAAAGATGGAGACGCCGGCAACGATCATCGAGATCCCGCCAATGGCCGTAACAAAGGTCGTAACCATGCCGAACGTTTCGAATATTGAGGCAAGCGTTGCCTTGCTGTCGATCACGCTCACCGTCTTGTCCTTGGTATTCCGGTTGAGCTGTTTTTCGATGGTAGTCTTTACATCGGCAGTATCTCCATTGGTCACCTTGACGACCACCTCGTTGAGCTCGTCGTCTGTCGTATCAAACGCGGACTCAAACCAGTCCTGGGTTACGACAAGGGCATTATCGGTGCTGATATCGAAACTCATGCCCCGTTCCTTGATGATACCGGTGACCCGGAGCGCCCCGTACTCGCCATTCTGGCCGATGGAGATCCGGGAACCGACCTTGAGGTTATGATCTTTTGCAAACGTCGTCCCGACAAGGCAGCCGGAGTTACCGTTGCTGTAATCCCCGGCTTCGAGATCGGGGAGCAGTTTTTTGGTATCATCCGAAGGGATCCCGTAAATGGACGCCACAATATCATCGCTGCCCACCCCTACTTTCATGTGCGCCGATGTCGACATGACGGGGATGGCCACATTCGGTGCGACCGATCTTTTTATCTGCTGGAAGTTCTGGTTGGTGAGATAAAGATTGGCAGAGTGCCCCCCGCCCCCGCCACCCATACCACCGCCGCCACCGGCATACGGTGTCACAATCACGCTGTCTCCCACCGAGGAAAGACTGGAGGAAACCTCCTGCACGATAGTGTTTCCCAGGATCCCCATGGATGCGATGGCAACGACACCGATGATGATCCCGAGCATCGCAAGGCTCGAACGGAGCATGTGGATCCGGATGTTCCTTTTTGAGATCTCCCAGAATATCGTGCTCATTCTGCAATTCTCCCGTCAACAATCCTGATGACCCGGTTCGTATATTCCGCAATGTGGGGATCGTGCGTGACTATGATGATGGTCGAACCTCTCCGGTTGAGCCCGGTCATGAGCTCCATGATGCTTGCCCCGGTCTTTGAATCGAGATTCCCCGTAGGTTCGTCGCACAGGAGAATGTCGGGATCGTTAATGAGCGCCCGGGCAACTGCGACGCGCTGCTGCTGGCCTCCCGAGAGTTCAAGGGGGGTGTGAGTGTAGAGTCGTTCTTCGAGCTGGACTGCCTGAAGGACTTCAATTGCTTTTTTCTCATCGACCTGTTTTTGTGATTTGAGCATCTGGGGAAAACTCACGTTCTCGATGATGTTTAAGAGCGGGAAGAGGTTGAAGTACTGGAAAATAAAACCGATCCGGTCCCTTCGTAAGTTGGTGAGTTCGACATCGCTCATGTCACGGACACCGATCCCGGAAATAAAAATATCGCCGGTCGTGGGCGTATCAAGGCAGCCCATCAGGTTCAGGAGGGTAGATTTGCCTGAACCCGACGGCCCCATAATCGAGATGAACTCCCCGCGTTCCACTTCAAAAGAGATGTGATCGAGTGCCGTCACATCCCCCGCCTTGAGCGGATAGACTTTCATCACGTCCTTAAACTGGATTACCGGAACCATGGCTCCGGCCTCACTGGTTTTTCTTTCGCTTGTTGTAGAAGTACCAGCCTCCAGCGGCGAGGAGAACAAGGATCACGATTCCCGGGAGAAGGAGCGGGTTACCCGGTTGTTCCGCCGTATCGGGACGTGCTGAGCCGGTGCTGATATCCTGCTCTGAAACGAGAACATTCCCGTCCGTGTCTTTGTATGACACCTGGATCGGAACATGGGTCGTGCTGTTTGCGGCACTGAAGGTGACTTCAAAACTCCCGAAGTCATCCGGTTTGAGCGCACCGATCACGTAGGACTTGTACGGATCCTCCGGGACTGCCGGGGACAGGGCGGTAACCGTGACGCCGTTTGCGGTGGTGAGACCGGCGTTTGTCACATCGCCGGTGACGTGATAGACCCCGCTCTCGATCTTAACCTGGACATTGCTCATTTGCGGGCTTGCCTGTTTCTTGTCAGTGCCGAAGGTTATCGGTAACGACTGGACGATTGAGTGGTGGTTGTCCCCGTTGTCATATTTCACCGTCATGGTGAGGGAGGATGCGGTATCCGGGGTTACAGAAAATGTCACATTTGTTGCGGAATTGGCACTGAGTGTACCGAGATATTGTTCTGAGGGGAGCACCGTGACTCCTGTACCGGTGACGGAAAGGATGACGTTTTTCACATCATTCTGCCGGGGGTTGGCGATCTGTACGGTTACCGGGTCCTTTTTTCCTTGTGTGAAGGTGTCAGGCTTGTTTAAAACGCTCATCATCAGGGGGGTATTGTCCACCTTGACCGGAGTGCGATAAAACAGGCTGCCGGCGTCGCGCAGATCCAACGAGAACATCGGGTAATAGGTACCATCCGGCTCAGTTGTCAGGACAGAAAACACGTATGTCCGGGTCTGGAGAGGGCCGACATTGGACGATGTGTCGTAGGTTCCGCTCACGAGACGGATATTTTCATCCCCGAATGTCGCATGGTTGACCACGATTCCCTCGCTGGAGGTATTGCCGGTATTCGGATTCCCGTTGGTGACAGAAAACGTCGCTGTGGCAGTATCGCCGGTAAAAAGGACGGCCGGATCGATCGTGTAACTGGACACGTAGACCTTGCCCGCAGCTACAATTGAGTCGGGGGTGGTGTATGCACCCGCAGGAAATACCAGAAATCCAATGGCTACGATAAAGAGCAGGAGCGCCCCGTAAGCCGGATATGGGGAGAGATGGGTAGTCCTGGTTCCCGCAGGGGTTTGTCGGTTCTTGGTTGTCAAATCCCGGATAGCCGGGTCTGCCCGATGGTGTGTCATTCCAAACATTCACTCTTCCTCAGATTTGCAGTACCTATTTTACAATTTGTTCTGTAAAGTCTCCCTTACATTATTAAAAAGGTTTCTGCCAGTAGTAAAATTATTAACAACTCGATGTGCACCAGTATGGTATGGGAAACATTCCCGCATCTCTTGTAAAATCGCTTAACGATCTCGGGCTGTCCAATTACGAAGCATGCGTATACGCCGCGTTAGTCCTGTACGATAACGCGGAGGCAAAAGATCTTGTTGAGTATCTCTCCATCTCAAAACCAAGCGTGTACGAGGCGCTGGATCGCCTGGCAGAAACGGGGCTTGCCGTAAAAAGAGTCTCGAAGCCGGCACGGTACAGCGCGGTTTCGCCGCAGATGGCAATCGACCTGCTGATGGGAAACCACAAGAAGTCGGCAGACCGGGCACTTGCGGCACTCAAGAAACTGGAAATGGAGAAGGTGCCAACCGAGAAAGAAGAAGCCCTCTGGACCATTTACGGCGACACCAGCATTGAGTATAAGATCCGCGATCTCTTCGGGAAGGCAAAAAAGCATATCCGGTGCATGATCGGGGAGCGGTACCTTCCGTTTATTGAAAACATACGGGCCAAGGATATTTCCCTGCTGCTTGTCGTGATATCCGATGAACCGGGGCTTGAGCAAAAACTACGGGCACAGTTCCCGCAGAAAAACGCGGAAATCCATGTGGTTCCTTCAGAAAAGTTCGCGGTCCCGCCACCCTTTGCTCCCCCGGAATTTGAAGAGATCCAAAAACTGATGCGGGTGGAAAATACGCTCGAACTTATCGTGGACGATGAGGAACTTCTCATGGTTCCGCCGTTTTTTTCGAGTACGGTCTCGGTCCTCAATACCCGGAACAAGGGGGCGGTCATCCATATGAAACTCTTTTCTCAGTTCAACTGGAAGCGGCTCATCGACGGCGAGGAATTCCCCTTTCCCCCGTTACCTCAAAAGAAAAAGCGGACATGATTAAAAAAAATATTTTACCCGTCTACATGGCGGCATTCTGGTACATTACCTTCTCGGCACCTCCGGCAAATTCCGCGACGACGATAACGTTGTTGGTACCGGAATTACCGGCAAACGTCCCGCTCGCTCCCGCGCCGGTACCGAGCGTACCTGCCCGGGCCCCGTTAACCCATACCGTAAGTCCGGTGACATCTCCCGCACTGCAGGTGCTGGTCATGACCTGGAGCCGGATGGATGAGGACGCTTTGCTCCCGGTGATCGCAACGGTACAGGCCGGCGGTGTCGGGACAGATACCGCTTCACTCGTTGGGGGGAGCGTAATCCCCGTGGTGATCGTTGTCCCCGGGCCCGGTGCCGGGCTCGTGAGGACCAGCGCAACCACGACGACAACGATCACGAGAAGACCGACCATAGCAAGACAGGGGATTAAGGGGCTTTTTTTCTTCAGGACAACCCGGCAGTTCGGGCAGACGGTCCGGCCGGATTCGATGGATGCCCCACAATGAGGACAGGTTTTCTGTGCCATGTGATCCGGGATTATATTTTATGATAGATAGCATTATTGATTTCAGTTTAAAAAGAGGGAAAGTTGATATAGGGGGGTTAACACTCACGGTCGCAGGGGAACCAGGGGTTAGACCCTATGATACAGGGCCGGCAGGTTCAGATGGCCGACTCCGGCCTTACAACGCTTCGAGCATCTGTAAACTCTTCACCGCCCCGTCAAACGTTCTTACTTCGATTACTGCGGTTGCGTTCTTTTGTTTCATCGCGGAAATTACCGGGTGAAAATCAATGTTTCCCTCACCCACGGTACTGTGGGAGTCCTGTTTCCCGTTATTGTCGTGAAGGTGCATGTGGCTGAATTTTGTTCCAAGAAATCCCGGCAGGCACCGGTTAAGGTTTGCGTGCCCGACATCGAGCGTGAATTTTGTATCTTCGATGATCCCGAGATCGTCCGGGCTTCGCAGGTAGAAGAAATTCATGCCGCCCATGTTCTCAAACGAGAACGTGACCGAGAGATCGCGTGCGGCACCTTTGAGCTCGGCAAGGGATTTTTTAAATTGCCGGTCGGCCAGTTCACGCTCATTTTCCCAGGCAAAATAACCCGGGTGGAGGACAACGGGGGCACCGATCTCGGCGGCAACTGCAAAACAATCGCATATCACCCCGACGCTTGCTCTGCGGACGGACTCAAACGTGCAAGCAATGTTTAAGCCGTGGAACGGGGCATGAAACGTGAAATCCGTGGAATAACTCCCGAAAAGTTCCGGGTCGGTTACACCATGGAGTCCCTCGTCCATGACCTCGATAAGGCCGGTGAGGGCCGAGAGCCGGTCCAGAGCATCGGTAAGCGGCTCTTCAATGAGGCAGTAGGACGAGATGCCGATCATACGTGAGCGATAGCGTGAGACGGGATAAATAGGTATGGATTTTTATGTACTTCGGGTAATCCACACAAATTGCCTTCGTGTCTATACGGGTAGGTACAAACATCCTGTCCCTATAACCTGAACGAAATTGCGTGAGGGGTGAAGATTATTCACTTTCGCACCCTGCATCAGAAAATTGTTTATTATATCTGATGACTAATGACAGGTTATGACAATTCAGCTGAGTGATGAAATAATTGAATCGTTACTAGCTGAACAAAAAATTGTACCGGATGATTTCCTGGCTCATCTGAAATTTAAAACCAAAAGCGGACACAAAGAATTCGAAAAAGAAATTGCCGGGGAAAACGGATCATCTTTCCGTCTTGTCTTTCGGCAGAGCGAATCAAACACGCTTGATTTTTCCATCATCCTCCTTTACATTCCCAAAGGATCGAACCAGCCGTTCCGGCTGCGCAGGCATAACGGAAAAAGTCACGAACACACAAATCCAATAGAGAAAAATACGTTCTACGGGTTCCATATCCATACCGCAACCGAACGTTACCAGGAGTCAGGCTACCGGGAAGATACCTATGCAGAGGATACAACCCGGTATGCAGATTATCACGGTGCGATCGAGTGTCTGTTACGGGACTGCGGATTTATGATCTCTACAAAAAACAAAAGTCTTTCACCGTGGGGGATGTGAGATGTCGGTCACAACAATTACGCAAAATTTCCGGCAGAAAGTATGCGAACAGGTACGCGTAGATGCCGAAGGAGTCGACCGGTACAGGGTGTTCACCCCGTTTCTCTTTGAAGATGGGGATCATCTGGTCATCGTTCTCAAAAAGGAAACGGGTCGATGGGTGCTTTCCGATGAGGGACATACCTTCATGCACCTTACGTACGATCTGGACGAAAAGGATCTGCGGAACGGGAGTCGGCAGAAAATTATCTCAAATGCCCTGTCTGCTTTTTCTATCGAAGACCGGAACGGAGAACTGATCCTCCCCATTCATAATGGTCAGTATGGCGATGCCCTTTACAGTTTCGTACAGGCACTGCTCAAGATTTCCGATGTTTCCTACCTGTCGAGGGAGCGTATCCGATCAACATTCATTGAAGATGTACATGAATTTGTAAAGGTGCACATACCAGAAGGGCACGTTCATTTTGACTGGCACGA
>JBAZHU010000043.1:0-9929 GCA_041652215.1 Methanoregula sp.
GAAAATTTTTCGGCCCGGGAACTTTCGGCCCGAAAAAATGTGGCCGGCCAAATTTTCAGACCGGCCGTGCCGGGCGCGATCGGTCGTGCGGGAATTGGTGGCGGTTGGTGCGTTCCGTCGGTGGAGTGAGTCACTGCCAGGGTTTTTCCCGGTTTTGATGTGATCGGCCGGGAATTTTTCGGTTCAAAAACTTTTGAGCAGAGAAAGTTTCCCCGCGAAAACTTTTTGGAGGGGGGTCACTCCCATTTTTTAAAACGGGCGGGACCGCAGGAGCTGAGGTAAGGGATTTCATCGTCTGTTACAGAGGTTATCGTGGGATCCAGTACAGGTCGTTGATGCCACGCACATATCCTTAGTAATTCTCGATCTACGCTGAATATCAGACAGCGCACTGTGCAGTTACACTCCAGGATATCTCCGGCATGGACTCCCGGTGTACGCATGAAGAGTCGAAACAGGAAATCCCTGCCGGACAGATACTACCGGCGTAAAAAAATGATTTCAAAATCTTTATAAGAATACCGGGTCATAATAACGTGTTATAAAACAAAATAGAGGTGAAATTTCAATGGTTGTTAAAGTAGGCGTAGCCAAGTTAGGCAATATTGCAAGTGGTGTAATGGCAGAACTGCTTCTCGACGAGAGAGCAGACCGTGAAGACATGCAGACCTTCATGGCGACCAGCGGAACAAAACTCGAGCCGGCGGATGTCGACCGTGTAGTTTCCAACCTGAAGGCATACAAGCCCGACTTCTGTATTGTCGTCTCCCCCAACGGGGTTCTTCCCGGCCCAACCGGTGCCCGCGAGCAGCTTGCTGCAGCAGGTATCCCGACAATCATCATTACCGATGATGTAACCACCAAGAAGGAATGGGAAGGCGTCAAGGCCGACACCAAGTTCGGCTATATCATCATGAAGGCAGACTCCATGATCGGTGCACGCCGCGAGTTCCTCGACCCCGTCGAGATGTCCGACTACAACGGTAACCTCGTCAAAGTGCTGGCACTCACCGGTGCATTCCGCAAGCTTCAGCTTGCACTCGACAAGGTTATCGACCAGGTCAAGGCCGGCAAGAAGGGCACGGAAATCGAGCTCCCGAAGATCATCATGACCACCGACAAGGCGGTCGACGGCGAGTTCACCAACCCCTACGCGCTTGCAAAGGCACGCGCTGCCCATGAGATCGCTATTGCGGTTGCAGGCCAGAACGTTAAGGGCTGCTTCATGACCAAGGAATGGGAAAAATACATCCCAATCGTTGCAAGCGCCCACGAAATGATGAGACATGCAGCACTGCTCTGTGACGAGGCTCGTGAGCTCGAAAAGGCAGGAGACAGCATCCTGCGCCAGCCCCACAAGAAGGATGGCTCGCTCGTCCGCAAGAACAAACTCGTTGCAAAATTCGAGTAAATCTATTTTTATTTTTTTAGATTTTTCCCGGTTTGGAAATTATGTGGATTCGTTCCGGTAGTACCGGCCGAGTTCTTCTGGCAGAGTTAATATTATCGGTTCCAGATGAAGCCGCTCCATGAATGCCGAGTCGCTCGTGGATAAGGGGTTCGGGTTGATCCGGGAGATGAGCGAACAGAATGAAGAGAAGTTTCCTGAGTTCTCCCTGCCAAAAAAGAGGGCCATGTTGAATGCGCAGGTCCCAAGCTTCCGGTAGAGTGAAAGCACTTCGAGAATCCCCCCGGCCAAGGTATCGATGTAACACTCAAGGTCCTCCAGCCGGGTGACCGGCAGGAGACCCCGCACCTCGCGCTCTCCGACCGGCACCGCATGGGCAGACCAGAGGATCTCGTCGCCAAAGAGGTAGCGATCCGATGACCGTTCCTGCTCCCGCACAACATCCCAATACCGGTTTCCGGTCTTTGCATGGTACTCTTTGCCTGCCGACAGGTACCGCTCTACTATTCGAGAGGGACGCTGATCGACGATCCCCTGCAAATGGGGGTGGATAATACTTGCCCCGGCAGAAGGCAGGTAATTCCAGTTGATGCTGGGATATCCCTCGAACCTGATAAGTGATTCGGCCTGCGCCAGGAGTGCATCCATAATCTGCTGCTTCGTGAACGCCGGCACCGTATGATCGCGGGTGATCACCGTTACGGTGTGCCACTCCGCAAACGGGAACATGTTGGGAAACGTGACACTTTCACCTTTGAGAATGCGGGTCCCGTCAGGAAATGTCGGGGTAATCGAGAAAATGTTCTCCTGACAGAAGGGACAGCCTGCCGATTCATCCGGTATCTTCAGGGGCTTATCGATATGCCGCTTGAGTCGTTCCGGGCTGATCCGGCACCGCAGGCCGGTAAGATTTTCCTCCCGGTATTGTAATATTCCCCGCCCGGTGGCAACATCAGTTACGGTAAACATGTCCTTACCCCAAAGGGATTACTTCTCTTGAACCAGATAGTCATTTGCAATTTTCCCTCTTTTTAAGCGGAACAGAATAATCCCATGTACTCATAAGGTCAAAGACAAAAAGAAAAAATAAGGATTTTTTTACTATCTGCCACGGTTCCCAGAGGGAACTTTTTCGGCGGTATTTTAAAAGCAGATGATTTGGATCTGCTTATACGACATACTTGCCGAGCAGGCGGATAGAGGTGGTCATGTCGGGACCGAGTGGTGAACCGAAGATGATCTGGGTGACGCCGGCCTTGGTGAGGTCTTCGCACTTTGCCTTGACCATTTCAGGGGTACCGGCAATCGTGAATGCGTCGATCTCTTTGTCACTTACAAGTTCTCCAACGGTCTTGAAGTCGAACTTGCCGAGTGCATCCTTGATCTTGGCGACGTTGTGGAGGTCAAGACCGTGGCGCTCGAGCAGTGCGGGCGGGGAGCCTGCGGCGATGAATGCGGCGACAATCTTGGCTGCATTGCGTGCCTTCTTCTCGCTGCGGTCAATCGACATGGCGGTGTATGCACCGACATCGAAATTCTTCTTGCCTGCTGCATCGGATGCCTTCTTGATGATCGGGATAGCGATCTGGAAGTCTTTCGGGTTGGATGCGTTGATCAATGCACCGTCACCGACCTTGCCGGCGAGCTCAAGAACCTTGGGGCCCTGTGCACCGATATATACCGGGATACCCTTCTTTCCGGGGAGGGTGACACCGGTCAGCTTCGCACCGTCGTAATCGAAGAACTGCATACCGGACTTGCTTACCTGTTCGCCGGCTACGAGCTTGCGGAACTGGATGACTGCCTCTTCGAGGCGTGCCACCGGCTTCTCAGCGTGGATCGCGATCTTCGGCAGGGTCGAAAGGTCACCGGGTCCGATACCGAGCACTGCGCGCCCATCGGAGATTTCATTGAGGGTGCACATGAACGAGGCCATTGCGGCCGGGGTGTCGGTAAACGAGTTCATAATGCCTGGACCCATCTTCAGGGTAGTTGTTGCCTGTGCTACAGCGGCGAGGACTGCATAGCAGTGGCGGTTGTTGTAGTGGTTGGTGATCCATGCAAAGTCGATATCTTTGGATTCAGCAAGTTTGCAGAAGTTTACAACCTGCTTTACGTTGACATTTCCTGGTACAAATTCAATTCCATATGTCAAGGCTTGTTCACCTCATGGAGTATTACCGTCCGCGCATTTAAATAAATTATCATTTAACGCTGCGCGCCGGGGCTATGCGGCCCGGATTCGCGCCCGATATGTAGTATTTGAGAACCGTGACCCGAAAACAAGGTACCAATCCGGGAAAAACGCAGGAAGAAATCGTGATTCAAACCATGATTCTGGGTTTACAGGTATCTTGATGGGGAAACCCGGTTCGTTTTAACCGGGCATGCCACCGGGAATGCCGGTGCACTTTTTTAGGGGAGTATCTCCTATAAGATATTGAACTACAGAGAGGAATATTACATCTGTCAGATGCGGGGCACCCGGCCGGGTACCCTGAAGGGAGATCACTATGCGGGTACTTGCGATTGGTTTAGGAGGCGCCGGGTGTCGGATTGCCAATGCCCTCTATGCCAATGACCGGAGAAGCAGTAAAGTGACGTGCGTTCAGGCACTTGCTGTCGATCTCGACAATGATTCTCTGGCGCAGCTCCAGGCACTGCCTGATACGGCAAAAGTCGGGTTTATGGGAGATCTCTCCAGCACAGGAATCGACGCCCCCCGACCTGCAACGATCGACATAGGGGAAATCATCTCCCGTATCCATAACATGGAGAATGCCGAGACCGATGCGTTCCTGATCTGCTGCGGCCTTGGCGGCAGTATGACGGATATGGCGCCGTACCTCATCGAGGCTCTCCGGGCGTCCGTTTCCGATCCAATATTCGGGCTGGTCACGCTGCCTGCCCTGTCAGAAGGGGAGAAGCGTTCGGCAAAAGCGGCAGACGATATTGAAAACATCTCCCCGCTGCTCGATGGGACCATCCTGTTTGACAACGAGAGCTGGTCAAAAAAGATCGCTGCCACGCGGGACTCCCTGGTATCAGAGGAATCGGGATGGTTCGGCCCCTCCGGGTTTGGCAAGAACAAGCCGAAACTGTCTGCACAGGAGATCACGTATAAACTCCTGAACCAGAGCATTATCCGAAGAATAAGCCTCATCCTCCGGGCCGGGGAATTCCGGGCCGACGGAGGCATCGATCTTGCCGAAGTCGTGATGGATTCAAGCGAAGTTCTCAACACCCTCAAGGGGATGGGGTTCATATCGATCGGATATGCCGTCGAGCACCTGCACAAGGAACCGATGGCATTTCTTTCACGGCTGCGCCCGGCCAATGCTACGCTTGAACAGAAAAAAAGTGCAGAACGGATCATCGAGCTTGCCAAGCAGGCCATTTACCAGGAAGTATCCATACCCTGCGATATGACCAGTGCCGCGAAAGCACTGATCCTTGTTGCCGGCCCGTCCCATGAGATCTCGATGAAAGGTGTCATGACGGTCCGGAAATGGATTGACCGCAGCATTGCCGGCATGGAGATGAGATCCGGGGATTACCCGGTTACCAACTCGGAATACGTGGCAATCATCATCGTGTTGAGTGGTCTTGAAAATATCCCGCGCATTACCGAACTTGGGGAGATCCGGGAGCAGTACCGGTCAGGTGTCTCCGGGGGAATGTCAAATTCCCTCAACCTCCCGCCAGGTGCCGGTTCGCGAAAATCCGGTTCTGTGTCGGAGATTGCGGCAGCGTGGGATGCGCCGGAACTCATGGATGAGATGATCAGTCTCCCGGGTGAGAGACCCAAAAAGAGGCGGGTTGATTATTATCCTGCAGAAAAAAACGCTCTGTACACGGATACATCGTTAACACCGGTTCAGGAACCACAACAGGTTGCTCCGGTAGCGTCACAACCACCGGCAACAAGGAGGCTTGCCCGCGTTCGTGAAGAAGAAAATCCTCCAGGTACACGTAGATCCTCCCCTGAACCGGATTCGCCCCGGGAACCCACCGGGATGCAGAGACTGACGCAGGCACGCCCGCCGGGCCCGGTGTCTACGGAAACACCGGTACAACGATACCCTGTTCCAGAGGGGAGGCCTGAAAGAGAGGGTGACAGACCTTCGCTGACAAAAACACCCCCGGCATCACGTCCAGCAAGGGAGTCACAACCCCCGGCGAAGAGATCGATTGAATCGGGATACGAAGCAATTCGTCCGTTAAAACATACTCAGGTGACGAGCAGGGAGCGGGATCACCAGAGAATCGAACGGGATCTGGAGAGACAGAGGGTGATGATAAAACCCAGGAGCCCGATTGACAGGGAAACAAGAAGCTCCACGGAACAGAACCAGATCCCCGATCAATCGAAGACCATGACGGTCATCCGTCGGGTTACACCAAAGGCACCGGTGCGCGGGCCGGTATCTCCTGAAGAGTCGGAGACATCAACCACGGCACAGGAAAAGAGAACGATCATCAGGATACGAAAAAAGGAGACGAAACCTGATGACGAAAGAACCTACGAAGAACCCGAAGATCAATCCGGTCCCGCTCATCAGGAGGAACTTGAATCCGCCGCAGACCCGGAGGAATTCATCCCGGCACCTCTTCCGGAAAAGACAAAATTCAGCATCAGGGATCGTTCCCAGCCGGCACGGGACGATATTTTTCTGGGAAGTGCTGTATCCCAAAAAGAGCCGTTACGGGTAAAAGATGCGGCACTGCTCCATACGGATATCAACACAAAAAAAGGCAGGCCCGGGCAGGAGAGGGGTGAACCGGGAAGCAGTCCCGCATCTGCAAAGAAGAAGACCGGGAAATCGTCAGCGCAGGAGGATAAGATTTCCTGGATCAACGATTGATATCCGCCACTTTTGAGAAGGGAATGTTCCCGGCGCCGATCTCCGTACGGATCCCAATCCCCTGTTCCACGCAGTTGCCGATATAGTTGAGACCGCTGTAAGCAACAATCGAGAGCCGGTAGGGATTGTCCGGCAGGTTGAATACATGGTTACCCATCGTAACCGGAAAGACGAACCCACAGTCGTTCATCCGCTTTATTATTTCCTCGACCGCGCTCCTGGCAGAACCCGGCACTTCGCGGACGTTTGCAAGAGCGATACCGGTCTTTGTACGGGCAAATGCGTTAATCGAAGTCAGACCCGACGAGATAAAGAGTTCGAGCGGATCGATGGTGGTTCCCCTATACCCAATCAGGTCCCGGAACCGCAGGGGAACGTTTTTCTCGATCTCAAGTCTCCCTCCGTACGCCATCTTCACCGGTATACCGTTTCTCTGGAAAACACCGTCCATAGTGATACTGCACAGGGTGATTACCCCGACACAATCCGGAGGCACCCGGGGATCGTGATCGAGAATCCGGTAGGAATTAAAGAACCCGCACCCTGCGGTTATGACTTCATCGAATGCCCCCAGAGCCCTGTCCAGTCCTTCTTTGGGGACGATGGAGAGGTTGTACGCTACATCGCCCGTACCTGTTGCCGGGTCAAAAGTACTCCGGTACGCGAGCCGCTCGAGTTTGGAGATGATAAATCCGATACGGTCATCGACAAGGGCGTTATCGGTCTCAAGAAAACCGGCGGGGGTCAGGATCCGGCCCTGGTTGCCAATCTTCTCGGTAAATCCCATCGAATCCAGGTAACTGAGGTAATACTGCACGGCCCGGTCGCTTAAGACAAAACCCCGTTCTGCCATCACTTCCGAGAGCCTTTTCGCTCCCACCGGTTCACGGTGCTCCTTTAAGATACGCAGGATCTCGATATACTTGCGTTCGGTCCGTATCATGTTCCTTTTGCCCCCACTGCCCCGGTACTATCCTGGTACCGCCCGGCATACCGTTCGTTCCCCCCCTTTACCTCGTGGAGGATCATCTGGACGATACGTTCAGACCGGTGAATCGCGATATCCTCTTGCCCCATGTTCGTCAGGCAGAGGGTCAGCTGGCCCCTGAACCCCGGGTCGATAAAACCTGCACCCATAAGCACCCCCCGCCTGCCAAACGATGAGCGGCAGCGGAGCGTCCCGGCAACATCCGGGGGCAGCTCCACCCATTCCATGCTCGGCACGAGCGTGCATGAGCCCCGGACCAGACGTATATCATCTGCGGCACGAAGATCATAGGAGGCGGGCTGCTGGCTTTCAGCGGCATACGGCGTGATGACCAGTTTTTCCTGTGTACACTCAGTGTGAAGCCGGCGGGCAATCTCCTGCGCAGACAGAATCATTCATTAGTTTATCGGTAGAGAATACTTAATATCTTTTGATAGAGAAAAATTGGGGAAGGATCCATAGGGTAGAGGACATCCTCTTGGGCTTCGAACCCAAGGACGCGGGTTCGATTCCCGCTGGGTCCGCTTAAATGGCGGGAGAGTTGCAGATCTCCCCGGTACGTCGTCATTTTAATAAATTTTTAAACAGCAGGATCTATACCTGAATTACTAAAACCGGCACGGTAGAAATCCTTTTTATTCATACTACTCAAGTCCCCCTCTTACCCCATATCCCCGGGGGGGCCTTGAGCGCCGGTCGCAATAATGGGGAATTATCTACACCCATGAAAGCACACCTGAGTATAGGTATTACAAATCTATCGCAACCGGGGTATGCATCACCAACACCAGAGCGGCTGAAAAATTTACGCGTTTATTCGGGATGCAGGTTTTACCATTTTAAAAACAGGATGCTGCCCGACCCACTCATCTAAAACGGGTAAGATTGTTTAAATTTCGTCCCGCTTCGATGAATGAGTATGGCTCCTGCGCCCAATCAACCGGATTATGGCGTACAGGAAGAGTATTACAAGAATTCCGATCCCAATCAACGTTAAAAAGCCCCAGTCAAGATTCTTATCGAGCGTAATGGTAAGGGGGGCCGTCGTGGTATTCCCCAGAGGAACCACCTGCTGGACAGATTTTGCACGGAATCCTTCGAGGGTCACGGTAATATTGTAGGGTGTATCGTAGGTGAGCTGCGTATCCAGCTGGCCGTGCGAGTCGGTAGTGCCTGCCACAGCACCGTTAAGAAGAACGGTAGCCCCGTCGAGGTTTTTCTGGTCAGTATCCTGGACAAAGAGCGTCTGGCTTACCGTAGCAAGCGATAATACGATCTGTATTTCGCTGGAATCATTCGAGAGGGCAACAGACTGGCTAACCGGTGTATACCCGGTCTTTTTTACCACAAGAGTATAACTACCGGGAACAAGGTTCTGGAGCGTGGCACGGCCATACGGGTTGGTGCTTGCCACGGAGGTAGTATTGATATAGACATCTGCACCGCTGACCGGCTGGTTCTTTTGATCATACACAAAGACAAAAGCACCGACAGGTATCGGGTTAAGCGTAACTGTATCAACGGCTTCATTTGTGCTGATGGTTTTTGACTGTGTTACTGTCTGGTAACCGGTCTTTTTCACCTCAATGGTAACGGGAGTATTGCGGCTGATAGGAGCAATCAGGATCCCCCGTGAATCGGTCTTCCCGAGCAGGACAGAATCGACACTGATAATTGCATCGGCTACAGCGGTCTGGCTGTTCTTGTCCTTGACAATAAATGAGTACTGGTTGCTGGACAGGAGCCAGTACTGGACATCCTGATCCTTTGCAGCTACTTCAATCGTTTCGCTGCGGGGCTGGTAGTTCGATGCCGTGATATTGAGTGAATAGTAGGTATAGGAGGTTACCCCGAATGATGCGGCACCCGTTGCATCCGATGTCTTGGTCTGGGTGGAGTTGGCCGATGTTAAATACAGGTTGGCCCCGGATACCGACTGGAGCGTGCTGGAATCATAGAGATGTACATTCAGATCCAATGTTCTTCGGTTCAGGGTGACTGGCAGAGTTGTGACAGTCCCGTTCACGGTACTTGCCCAGTCGTCATAACCATCCATGGAGATACGAATGTTGAGATCGCCCTGTCCGGACTGGAGCAGGAACTGGCCGGCATTATTGGTTATACCCACATTGGCCCCGCTCAGGTACACTGTTGCATGAGGAACGATTGTGTTATCAAGACTGTCCTGCACCGTGATCAGCAGGTTCGTCGCCTGTACTGAACTGCAGAGCGCGACAAAGCACAGCAGTACAAAAAGGAAACGAATACGATGTCGATACATAGTAAAATATCCCGCCCTGCTCGTATTTTATCCCATCGGTTCAAATCCCTCTTTTTTTAAAGTTCCGACAGGGAAGGTACCCGGTCAAGGAGCATTCCTTCAACAATCACCGGCATGAGATGCCGTCCCTCCTCGATGGCTTTCTGGAGACGCCAGTCCCGGTCTGCATAGATAGTAAAGAGCGGCTCCCCGGCTTTGATGAGTTTTCCCTTCTTTGCATGGAGCAGGATACCAGCTCCCCGGTCATGGGGTGCCCCGGCCATACGCGCAAGCGTGATCAGGGACTGGTTATTCATTTCGATGACATATCCGGATGCGGGGGAATTGATGACAAACTGGTGTTCTCCGGGCGCTATATCCTCCGATTTAACCTTCGGGTCTCCTCCC